>JBJEIK010000261.1:0-5477 GCA_051876975.1 Candidatus Methanomethylophilaceae archaeon | reverse complement strand
GTCCAGGTTGAAGACGGGACCGATGATGTACTGCTCCATCCTGGCGTGCTCGAGGAAGTTCTCCTCGATGACGCCCTGTGCGATGAGCTCGTTGGATTTCTCGACGAACTGGTCGTAGTCCTTGGCGGTGAAGAATCCCCTCTCGAGCTTCTTGACCTTGTGGTGGACCTTGACGATGGTGAGTCCGTCGATGTCCTCGGGCTTCTCGACCTTCTTGGGGAAGGGCATCCCTGCCTGCTCGAGCAGCCAGTAGTAGTCCCTCTCGTCTCCCCTCTCCTCGGACCTGAGGAGGTTCCTGCTTCCGACCATGGGCATGGCGAAGTCGTTCTCGACGGCATCGATGCCGCAGTAGGAAACGAAGGACCTGTTGGGCACGAACAGGACGTTCTTGTCCATCAGGTTCTGCTGGACCTCGGGTTTGAGGATGCTGCTGAACTTGTCCAGGATCACGGGCTCGTCTACGACTCCCCTGATTATGTTCCCCTGGGCATCCCTCTGGGCCCTGAAGTATTTCGAGAATGTGGCGTCCCTTCCCTGCTGGCAGACGGCAACGGTCTTGAATCCCTCGGAGATGGCTCCGTCGCAGGTGTCCAGCGCTGAGTGGGAGGCGACCACTCCGATCTTGGCGTCCTTGAGGTTGTATTTCTCAAGGTTGCCCAGAACCTCGTCTCTGCTAATCATGATTAATCCTCTGGCTCGGGATAACCTATGCTCTCTTATTAACTGTTCGTGAACGCGCGCGTATAAGGAGAAGCGATGGAACGGCCTCTCGGCCACAGGGTAGTGATGAAGAAATAAGTGGTAGCCTCGCGCAGATTCGAACTGCGGTCGCAGGATCCAGAGTCCCGCATGATTGACCACTACACTACGAGGCTATCAAAACCCCTGATTTCGTTTTTATTTATAAAACTTTCTAGGTCGATCCATCTTGGTCGTCAGAGACGGGTGATATTCTCAGAGACAGGGGTCCGAACACCGGAGGGCGGGTGCGGACGAATGTTGTTATTCCGTCACATATTTTCATTCATCGGAACGGTGCATCCGCCTCCATTCTCACGTGTTCGGAGATATGTGCATCCTCCCGGGTGGATGTCCCACTCTTCGATCATCACTCCTTCCACATCCCTCCGGGACCCCCTTCGATGGAACGTGCCAATCTCCTTATACCCTCGATATCACCCGTCTCCACCAGTTCCATGAGTTCCTCGGGGAACAGGCTCCTGTGGTCCAGGAATCCGTGTCCCAGGTCCTCGACGATCTGCAGGAGTGTCGCCACGGCGCCTCCCTTGGGTGTGAGCTCCCAGTTCACCTTGGACTGCAGCCTGTCATCGGGGAAGCTCACAAGAAGCCCCATGGATTCCAGCTCCATCGCCCTCTGGTGGGCGAGACGGTACTTGCTGCCGATGTCCATCAGTTCGCCGGACGAGATCCGTCCACGTCCGTGTATCAGGAGGATGATCTTGATCGAGCGCGGTTCCAGCAGGACATCGGTTTTCATGTCCGTTTGGAAATGTCATTGCTCTTAAGAACATGATGTGGTGGGTAAAGGAACTAAGATGAACATCCTGAAAGTGTGACGTTTTTGGTCGAAGACGGGTGATATGACGAACGGAAAAGTGTGAGAACAGAGGAAATGTGGGGCCGAAGCCCCTGTTGGTGTGATGTTTACTGGACGGTTTCCTTGACCTTGGCGAAGATGTCGTCGATGGAGCCGACTCCCTTGATGGTCACGAGGGTTCCCTTACCGTCATAGTAGTCGATGAGGGGCATGGTGTTCTCGCGGTAGACCTTGAGCCTGTTCCTGACGGTCTCCTCCTTGTCGTCATCCCTCTGGTAGAGTGCGGATCCGCACTTGTCGCAGACGCCCTCGGTCTTGGGGGCGTTGTAGACGAGGTGGTAGACGGCGTTGCACTGGGGGCAGGAGCGCCTCTTGGTGAGCCTGGTGATGAGCTCCTCATCGTCGACATCGAGGTTGAGTGCCAGATCGACATCCAGCTGCTCTGCGAGCGCATCCGCCTGCTCCACGGTCCTGGGGAATCCGTCGAGGATGACCCCGCCTTTGGCCTGGGCGATCTTCTCCTTCATGAGGCCGATGATCAGGTCGTTGGGCACGAGGGCACCGGCGTCCATGAACTCCTTGGCCTTCTTTCCGAGCTCGGTCTGGTTCCTGACAGCCTCACGGAGCATGTCTCCGGTGGAGAGTCTGACGTAGCCGAGTTCTTCGCTGAGTTTCTCTCCCTGGGTTCCCTTTCCGGATCCAGGGGGACCGAGGAGTACGATCGTGGATTTCATGTCCCGTCGCTAAAGGCTCCCTGTATTTATACGGGGCGGTGGCTGGAAACCATGTCCATCCCCAATGTCCGACGAGGTGGTTTGAACGAAGCTTCACTGACGGGCGGTCCGACAAATCCATTATATCGGACCACCTCAATCGCGCGCGCAGGTGTTCATTTTGGAACAGAGTATCATTGAGCAGATCGAGAAGGTCGTGGGGAAGGACGGCTATTCAGTCGAGCCCGCAATCCTCTACACCTACGGTTTCGACGCTTCCATCTTCCACAACACGCCGGACATAGTCGTTCAGCCCACCACCACGGAGCAGGTCTCCGAGATCATGAAGATCGCATCAGCCAACAAGATCCCCGTGGTCCCCAGGGGTGCAGGTACCGGACTCTGCGGATCCGCGGTCCCCATCAAGGGAGGTATCGTCCTCGCCATGCAGAGGATGAACAAGATCACCAACATCAGCGTCGCCGATCTGTGGGTCGATGTGGAGGCCGGATGCGTCTACAACGAGCTCAACGCCGAGCTCGCCAAGTACGGATTCTTCTTCCCTCCGTCCCCCGGTTCCGCCGAGGCATGTCAGATCGGAGGAATGGTCGCAACCAACGCATCCGGTATGCGCGCCGTGAAATACGGTGCCACCAGGGACTTCGTACTGGGACTCACATTCGTCAAGGCCGACGGGGAGATCGTCCGCTGCGGTACCAGGACCATCAAGGATGCCTCCGGATACCAGCTCGCAAGGCTGCTCTGCGGTTCCGAGGGTACACTGGGTGTCATCACCGAGGTCACACTGAAGCTGACCACCAAGCCCAAGAAGTCCGCCTCCTGCCTGTGTTGCTTCAAGACAGTGGAGGATGCCGGAAGGTGCATCTCCGCCATCATCGCCAAGCCTCTGATCCCGGCATCCTGCGAGCTCATGGACAGCGTGAGCATCAACGCCGTGAACAAGGCACGCGGAAACCCCCTGCCCGACTGCGGTGCACTGTGCATCGTCGAGGTCGACGGAGAGACCGACGAGGTCATCGACAGGGACCTGAAGATCGTGGACGAGGTCGCAAACTCCATCGGAGCGATCGAGGTCATCCCCACCAAGGACAAGAAGCTCATCGCCCAGTGGACCGATGCAAGGAAGTCCGTCATGACATCCCTGTCCGCACTGAAGCCCGGATGCTCCTCCGTCTCCCTCGCTGACGATATGGGAGTGCCCGTGTCCCAGGTGCCCAAGGCAGTCAAGGCGTTCCAGGAGATCGCAGCCAAGTACAACGTGACCGTCGCCACATACGGTCACGCATCCGACGGTAATCTGCACACCAAGATGGTCATCGACCCCACCGACAAGGACGAGTGGGAGAGAGGAATCAAGGCCGTCAACGAGATCTTCGATGTATGCATCGAGCTCGGAGGAACCGTCACCGGCGAGCACGGTGTCGGAATCTCCAAGGCCCCCAACTACATGAAGGAGAGGGCGACCGAGCTCTCGACCATCAAGGCCATCAAGCAGGCCATGGATCCCGACAACATCCTCAACCCCGGTAAGATGGACCAGTGGGAGGGGACCATCCTCAGGAACCTCAGGTATCCCTGCAAGGGATGCATGTGAACTCAAACGGAGGGGACCATCCCCTCCTATTCCCGACCATTTCACTTCCGTTCGTTATGGTAGCGATTTTCTGTTCTTTTCCGTGGATCGATGGCTGAAATGGGTTCGCGACCTAATCGCGACCTAATCGCGACCTAATCGCGACCTAATCGAGAACTATTTTTAGTTGTTTTTCATAGGATTTGACTAATATGGCTACCATTAATCTCGGCTCGGAAGATGAGGTCACTGAGTTCAAGAAAGATCTCGCCCAATTGGACAAGGGGATAATATCCCTCACAGCCATGGTAAATCGTCGTGGAAGGGGTACGGTATACTTCGGGGTCGATGATGAGGGGGATGTGGTCGGTGTCAAGCCGGGTCCCGATTACCTGGAGAAGGTCAGGAACAGGATTAGGACATATGTTAGTCCACAGTTGTTGGCCGAAATATCATTGCTCGAAACTCCTGATGGTCTGGATTATATCAGGGTATCTGCAACCGGGACGGACATCCCATATTCATTCGACGGTCGCTACTACGTGAGGAACGTATCTTCCAATGAGCAGGCATCCCCTTCAATTGTCCGCAAGATGATGATGTGCGGCAATACAGACATAATGGTCGGTGTCCGTTCTCCGGCACAGGATCTCACATTCACATCATACATGACCTTCCTGGAAGCCAACAACCTTCATCCGAAGAGTACCAAGGATTACTTCGATGGAATAGGGATGTTGACCGAATCCAAAGAGTACAATCTCGTGGCTTACCTGATGTCCGATCAGAATATGATCACAATGCAGGTCGTCAGGTTCGATGGCAAAACTAAAGCGTCCATGTCCAAAAGGACGGATTATGGGCACCGTTGCATTTTGATGGCTGTGAGATCGGTTTTGGACAATGTAGAGGCCATCAACGAGACGAATGTGGATCTCAGTACAGGGACCAGGGTGGAGACCGATCTGTTCAATGTAGAGGCCTTCAGGGAATCTTGGATCAATGCCTGTGTACACAACAGTTGGAAGGATATGCTTCCCCCGTCGGTGTTCATCTTCGATGATCGCATAGAGGTCCAATCGTATGGCGGGATCCCGTTCACTTTGTCCATGGATGAGTTCTATTCCGGGAAGAGCAGTCCGGTCAACAAGGCATTGTTCAACATCTTCTCTCTTGTCGATTACACCGAACAGAGTGGTCATGGTGTCACCACGATTGTGGAGCATTATGGTAGGGAATCAATCACTCTCGGTGAATACATGGTGACGGTCACGATCCCGTTTGCATTCCATCCCGCATGGGTAGTTTCGAGACAAACCTCGGCTGTTTCAATTGATTTAGATGAAGTGGAAAGCGAAGCTCTGAACTATTTGGAACTACACCCCAATGCTTCGATGAATGAGTTATCGACACAACTGGGTGTTGGTAGGACCAAGTGTGTGAAGATAATATCCAATCTGAAGACAAAAGGGCTACTTGTGAACGATGGAAACACGCGTAGGAACGAATGGAAGGTCCTCAGGTGATTTGCCATTTCTGTTTGTGAGAATGTGGGTGAAGGGGTTTGTGTTAGCGTTTCAGGCCCAGTACAGTACGGGCATGAACTTCAGGA
>JBJEIK010000260.1:0-5485 GCA_051876975.1 Candidatus Methanomethylophilaceae archaeon | reverse complement strand
GTGCCATCTCGAGCTTCCTTCCCTTCTCTGTCTCGCCGATGTGGTTCATCATCAATGCCACTGCTTTGATCATGGAGCAGGGGTCGGCGTACAGGGCACGGCCCTCGGTGACCATCCTGGGGGCGGATCCGTGGATGGCCTCGAACATGGCGTACCTCTTTCCGATGTTCGCTGAACCGGCGGTTCCGACTCCTCCCTGGATCTGTGCTGCCTCGTCGGTGATGATGTCACCGTACAGGTTGGGCAGGACGAAGACCTTGAAGTCGCTCCTCCTGGCGGGGTCGATCAGCTTTGCTGTTGTGATATCGACGAACCACACGTCGTGCTTGACCTCTGGGTACTCCTCTCCGATCTTGTCTGCGAGATCGACGAACAGTCCGTCGGTGGTCTTGATGATGTTCGCCTTCACGATGATGGAGACGTAGTTCTTCCCGGTCTTCCTCGCATGCTCGAATCCGGCGCGGATGATCCTCTCGGTTCCCTGGAGGGTCGCGACGCAGAAGTCCATGGCGAGGTCGTCGGTGACGAAGAATCCGTCGCTTCCCAAAGCATAGGATCCCTCGGTGTTCTCCCTGTAGAATGTCCAGTCGATTCCGAGCTCGGGGACGGACACGGGCCTGACGTTGGCGAACAGGTCCAGCTCCTTCCTCATGGCGACGTTGGCGGACTCGATGTTGGGCCAGGGGTCTCCCTTGGCGGGTGTTGTGGTGGGTCCCTTGAGGATCACGTGGCACTTCTTCAGCTCTGCCAGGGTGTCGTCGGGGATGGCCTTCATGACCTCCACCCTCCTCTCGATGGTGAGTCCGTCGATCTGCCTGATCTCCACCTTTCCGGCGGCGATCTTGTCGGCCAGGAGGAACTCCATGACCTTCTGTGCGGATGCGCAGATGTAGGGTCCGATACCGTCTCCGCCGCATACGCCGATGATGAGCTTGTCGAGCTTGGAGTAGTCGGTCCAGTCGCCCTCGTTCTTGAGGACCTCGACCCTCTCCAGCTGTTTCCTGAGAAGGGCACCGAATTTCTCCTGTGCCGCCTGGATGGCTTTCTCGTCAACCATTGTTATCGCGCGTGTATAGGGTTATGTTAGATAAAGTGTGTTGAAGGACAGTTGTCTGTTCTAATCAGGATAAGCTGGACAGATGACGGTCTGATCGTAATGATGTGATGCGGGGTGACAGTTGGATGTATAATCCAATTGTTTTTATAGTGACCGATCTATGTCTGTTCCAGAGCGGACAGGGCCGTGTTCTTCCGTTTTGCACCTCCGAACGTCCTGTCCATCTCCTCTACACTATTCTATCACCCGTCTCTGATCGGTTTGAAGTGGGAGACGGTGGATCCCGTCCCCCTTTCAGATCGTGCTCTTCTTCGACCTTTTCACGAGCATGTACAGGAACAGGGGGCTTCCGATGACGGCGGTGATCACACCCACGGGGACTCCCGTGGATCCAACGACCCTTCCGATGCAGTCGCACACGATGAGGAATGCACCTCCGAATGCCGCCGACGCCGGCAGGAGGTATCTGTTGTCCGAACCCATGAACAGCCTCACGATCTGAGGTGCCACCAATCCGACGAATCCGATGACCCCTGTGAAACTGACGACGACCGCGGTCATGAAGGAGACTATGACCAGGCAGATGACCCTGACCTTCCAGGGATCCGTTCCCATGGTCAGTGCGGCCTTGTCCCCCACGGACAGGAGGTTGAGGTCGCTCCTGAACCTGTACAGAAGGAGTCCGCATATGATGCACACCACCAGGATGACCGCCGCATCCTGCAGACCACATTCCGCGAGGGAACCCAGCTGCCATCTGTACAGCTGCTGCATCTGCAGGGGTGTGGCCGTGACCTTCAGGATCTGCGTCAGGGCGCTGAACATGTACATCACACCGATACCGATCAGGATCATGGTGGTGGACGTTATCCTCTTGAACACCGACAGCAGGAGGATCAGGAACGCCGGGATGAGGGCGAAAACGAAGGCGTTGCCGATGAGTCCCACGGTTCCGCTGACGGGGATGATCGAGATCCCCAGGACGATGAACACGGATGCGCCGAGGGATGCTCCCGAGGAGACTCCCGTTGTGTACGGATCCGCCAACGGATTGTGCAGCATGCTCTGCATCACGGCACCGGCGATCGCAAGTCCGGCACCCACGGTCACCGCGACTATGGCCCTTGGGACCAGGTCGCCGTAGACGATCTTCTCCTGGACGGTCCCCGACGGGCCTATCGTCAACCTGTCCCACACTATCTCCAATGATTCTGTGAACGAGAGGGGGTACTTGCTGATACAGAGGGAAACGAGCATGGTGACGGCTATGACGGCGACCATCACCAGTGAGAACCTCTTCTTTATACGGACCTGACGGTGATAGGATTGGATCCCGTCCTCGTCGGGGTGCATGAACCTGTTCATCAACATCTCACCACGCTCCCCTGAACTGCTTGTTGCGTCTCATCACCAGATAGAGGAATATCGGTGCTCCGAACAGGGCCATGACGGAACCAACCGGCAGGGCATCCGCGGTGCAGATGCGTGCTATGGAATCCGCCGTGAGAAGGGTGAGCGCACCCAGGATGAGGGATCCCGGAAGGACGTACCTGTTGTCGCTGCCGATGATGGACCTCACTATGTGCGGGGCGATGAGTCCCACGAACCCTATGATCCCGACGAAGGCCACGACGGACATGGTCATGAGTGCGAGGAGGGCCATGGTCAGGACTCTGAACCTCTCCACGTTGACCCCCATGGTCTTGGCGCTGTCCTCTCCCAGTGTGAGGACGTTGAACTTCCAGGACACCGCATAGAGTGCGATTGAACCGATGACCATCAGGACGGCCATCAGGCGGAAGTCCGTCCATGTGACGTTCACTATGCTCCCGATCTCCCAGAGATAGGCTGCTTCGATGCTTCCCTCGTCCGCTCCCAGGAAGACCAGGGTGGACATGGAACCGAAGAACTCGGAGATGGCGACTCCGATGAGGATGAGTGTGACCGGGGTGAGCCTGACCACTTTCGACACCATCAGGACGATGACCACCGGTATCATCCCGAAGATGAATGCGCTGAACGTGGTCCCGTACATGCCGAGGGCGTTCCCCATGGAGAATCCCATGACGATGGCCATGGTGGCACCGAATCCGGCTCCGGAGGATATCCCCAGGGTGTAGGGTGATGCCAGGGGGTTGTTCATGAGGCTCTGGACGGCTGCACCGCATATGGCGAGGGATGCTCCTGCGACACATGCGATCAGGACCCTCGGGAGTCTCACGTCACAGATTATGTAGTCGTCCCACCAGGCGTCCGACGGGTAGGGGTACACCGCCCCGTTGATGTGTTCCCATATGATCCAGGGAATGGACAGGACATCCACGCTCCTGCCTCCCATCGAGCATGACACGCATATAGCCGCGAGCAGGACGATCGTCATGGCTATGATGAAGATGACCTTCTTCGTTATCGAGGCGTTGTACTCCTCGACTATGCGGATGCCCTCCTCATCCTCCATATATTGCATGTTGGATGTATAATCCAATCAATATAAATACAGATGTCTTCATTGAAGATGTCGATGAGTACACTGGATATCGACGTCGAGGGATTGGGTTTCGGATACGGAGAGGCATCTAAGGTCCTCGACGGGATAGACCTGAAGGTCGGAGGTCCGCAGATGATATCCATCATCGGACCGAACGGTGTGGGGAAGTCCACTTTGATCTACTGTCTGAACAAGATCCTGTCACCGACCGAGGGGAAGGTGATGATCCAGGGGAAGGAGATCGACGGGATCCCGATAAAGGAGCTTGCGAAGACCATGGGATTCGTCCCCCATGCCACCAGCGATGTGTTCCCCATGACGGTGATGGACACGGTTCTGATGGGAAGGCACCCCCATTCCGGTCACAAGATCACCAATGACGATGTGCAGGAGGCCTATGCCATCCTGAAGATGCTGGGGATGGAGTCTTTTGCCATGAGGTCGTTCGACGAGCTCTCGGCGGGACAGCATCAGAAGGTGGTCCTTGCCAGGGGATTGGCCCAGAAGCCCAGGATACTGTTGTTGGACGAACCGACCTCAAATCTTGACATCAAGCATCAGATGGATGTCACCCGCATACTGAAGGAACTGTCGGTGAGGGATGGGATAACCGTGATAATGATATCCCATGACCTGAACATCGCATCCCGCTATTCCGACAAGGTGATCATGCTCTACGACAGGGGAATATTCAGGATGGGCACCCCGGAGGAGGTCATCACCGAGGAGAACATCCTCGAGGTGTACAAGGTGGAGTCCCAGGTGATAACAGATTCCGGACGTCCCTATGTTATACTGAGGGATCCGTTGTTCTCCGCGGGTCCGTGTCCAGAGGGGACGGTCTGCTCCCGTTGAATAGGGTGGATGCACTCATCCACTTTTTCATATCAACATAGTATGGATATTGGATGTATAGGTTAACTTTATAATTTGTTGGATGTATAATCCAACATGGCCGATACAACGAAGTTACTCGCCATAGCCGTCGTCGCCATCATCGCGATCGGCGGTGTCGGAGCCTTCCTCCTTCTGAACGGGGGCGACGACGAGGTGGCGAAGGATATCACCGGACGCCTGCAGGTGTACGGCAATGCGGACAATGACGACCACATCGACAGCGACGACCTAAAGGCGTTCGACAACATGCGCGAATCCTGGGACAAGGAGAAGTATCCCTATGCCGACGCCAACAGGAACGGTGTCCTGGACGACGGCGACAGGGAGATCATCCAGAAGCTCGTCGACGGAAAGACCTGCGATGTGTACTACGTGAACGGAAAGGGAGAGGTCGCCCAGATCACCTATCCTGTGAAGACCGTCGGTATCGCCGGTACCATGGTCCATCCCGTGATCAACTCCCTCGGGGCAAGCGACATGGCCATGGCCAAGTGCGGAAAGTCCACATCCCTCGATCCGGTGCTCGATGCTCCCACATACGACCTCCCCAGCATAGGTCCCAAGGCCTACGAGATCGACAAGGAGCTCCTCGGCAACTACAACATCGATGCCGTCGTCACCCTGTACTCCACAACCTACGACGATGTGGAGAAGGCCCTGGTCGGCACACCCGTCCAGTGCATCAGGATCAATCCCGAATCATCCGACATGT
Organism: Candidatus Methanomethylophilaceae archaeon; assembly: GCA_051876975.1. Lineage (GTDB taxonomy): Archaea > Thermoplasmatota > Thermoplasmata > Methanomassiliicoccales > Methanomethylophilaceae > Methanoprimaticola. Next base: position 331 of record JBJEIK010000260.1, on the reverse strand, counting down.
CCCTGAACACCTATCTCCTGATGGGATTCCTCCTGCAGAAGACGGATCGTGCGGACGCCATCGTCTCCTTCTATGACAAGTACAATAAGATCATCGAGGACAAGGTCTCCGCCATCGAGGACAAGAAGACGACCCTCACCATGTACTCCTACTCCATGTGCGGTACCGACTACTACATGACCAAGAACACGGTCGCGGCGGGAACCATCAACCTCTCCGATTTCAACGACAGTAACACCAAGTCCCTGAAGGATGACATGGGTGCGTGGGCTGCCGTTCCCAAGTATCAGGCCGACTACATCATCCAGTACGAGGGATGGGGTGTCAGATG
>JBJEIK010000259.1:0-5491 GCA_051876975.1 Candidatus Methanomethylophilaceae archaeon | reverse complement strand
TTCAAACCCTCCTGCATCCGTCCGCCGAAGCCCTGCGGAGCAGGTATGCCCTATGCGCCCACCACAGCTCCCCGCACCATCGGTGCGCTGGAGTTCATGCGCGAGAACTCCATCATCATCCCTGTGGACCTGATGGGTCACTTCGAGAATGGCAAGGCCGCAGGACTGGACATGGTGTTCCACACACTCGGCGGACAGCTCCAGCAGGTCCATTTCCCCGTCGCCACGATCAACACCGACGGCGAGGTCGATGTCTCCAACCTTCCTGTCGGCAACGGCACCAACAAGCTCCCCATGCTCCTGGAGTCCATCGGTAAGGGTCAGACCATTGTGTTCGACACTATCAACAACAACGGCTTCCTGTCCAGCGGATTCAGGGGTGCAAGGCTTCCTGCATCCCTCAGGTACATCCCCGTGGAGGATGACACGGAGAACAGGCACCTCGTCCAGCTCATAGGTCTTGACGGTGCCGTCATGTCCACCATCGACCTTCCCATCGAGAACGTTGTGGAGTCCGCGGATTACGACCCTGTCACCAAGGAGCTCATCATCCGCTTCGGAAGCGGTCAGGAGACCCGTATCAACATGAAGGACCTGGTCGACCTGTACTCGCCCGTAGAGGGTGAGCTGACGATCATCGCCGGAACGGGAGCCCAGGGCGAGCCTACACCGTACCTCATCGGTCTCTCCGAGGTCTTCAAGAACCGCATCAGGGCCATCGAAGCTTCCGCGAGCTCACACTACAACGACACCAACAACCCCCACAGCGTCACCAAGGCACAGGTCGGACTCGGGAGGGTGGACAACACCGCCGATCTGGAGAAGCCCGTGTCCGTTGCACAGCAGGCCGCCATAGACTCTGCTGAGGGCAGGGTCAACACCACGATAGATGTTGTCCGTAATGCCGTTATCGGTCTCGACTCCACCATCAACGGTGTTGACGGTGTCATCGCAAGGCATGCCAAGGATGTCCAGGACCTCCGTGATGCGGACACATCCCTCCAGAGTCTCATTGGTAAGAAAGCAGACATGACCTACGTGGACGCCATCGTGGACCAGAAGCAGGACAAGCTCGTCGGCGGAGTGAACATCCAGATCGACGACCAGAACCGTATCAACTACGTCGGCCCTACCACATACGTCGATAACGCACTCTCCAGCGAGTCCACCAACCCCGTCCAGAACAAGGTCATCAACAAGGCCCTGTCCGAGAAGCAGGATATCCTCATACCCGGAGAGAACATCGCCATCACGGGCAACACCATCTCCGCCACCCTGCCCAAGATAACAGTGGACAACACCATCTCTCACACGTCCGAGAACCCCGTCCAGAACAAGGTCATCGCCAGGGAACTGGACAGGAAGGCCAACATCGGGGAGGGAGTGAGTGTCTGGAAGGGACAGACCTCCGGCGGACAGTACCTGTACAACTCCGGCGATGTGGTCGTCTACGAGGGAAACCTGTACATCTCCAAGGTGGACAACAACGACCACCACCCCGATGACGAGTCCTGCTGGAACGTCGTCAGGAGCGGTGCCATGTCGTCCATTGTAGGACTCACGGCAGCCACATACATCGGCGTGTTCGGAAACGATGCCGCACTGGACTACACCATCCCCCACAACCTCGGTTCCAGGAATCTGATCTACAGCATCATGACCAACGACTCGGAGCACGAGTTCGTCATGGCCCGTGTGTCCGCCCCCACGCTGAACACCCTCCGTGTCAGGCTCACATCCCCGCCCGGACCCAACGGACTGGTCATCAACGTCATGAAGGCCCGTACTGCCACCACGGTGCCCCTCACAGAGTTCCCTGTGGCCATCAGGGTCACTGAGCCGTCCATGGAGTGGAGCTTTGTCAACGACAGCGGAATGCCCTTGTATGCGAAGGCCTATGATGGAGAGGGCAACGATCTTGCGGGAGACATCATCCAGAACAGCGTGACCGCATACTCTCCGATCACCATCGGCTTCTCCGACTCCGAGCATGCCGGAACACTGTTCCTGCAGAGCACCACCTCCGACCTCGTGAAGGAGATGGACGGAACGCACCTGGAGATCCCCGTGGAGACGGGCAAGAGGTATCTCGTGCAGTGCTACAGGGACGGAGAGGGCCAGAGCATCCTCGACATCACACAGGAGGACGGCAAGGTCACGGTCGACTGCTCCGTCAGATGGAAGGGTACCATCTGTCTGTACGAGGCCACCAGCGTCTACTCGTTCACCGAGTCCGACCTCACCGAGATGGAGGTCGACGGACAGACCCTCTATAAGTTCCGTAAGCAGCACAACAAGGGACGTGTGGTCGGTGCCCAGGTCTACGGCGGAGAGGGCCTGATGATGGTCGACATCCACTGCCCGACCGACAACACGATCGAGGTCTACTTCAACCAGCCCGTCAGCGGAGAACTGCTGATAATCTGAGGGGTTCAACACCCCTTAAACCTTTTATTTTTTGCAAGAAATAAAACCCTACCGTATAGGTAGGGAATGGGTTTATGCAGGGACTGCGACCACGGATTGAACGGTTGTCGCCGTGTTTGTCGTGGACCAGATGTAGACCACACCTGACCCCGATTCGGCAACGGGACAGTACTTCCCGCTGTTGGCGGTCGCCGGGTCGAACGTCACGATGGGTGCGTGGTCGGCGGTCACCCCTGCGAGGGTTATGGTGCCCTTGTAGGTGTATCCCGAGACGGACGTGTCGGAGGTCCATGACACGGGCAGGGACGTTCCCACTATGGCATTCTCAATCATATTTTGTACATTGTTGACAGCCATATGCACCGCACCGCCCGACACGGGATTGTCCGAGCCTTCGGTTACGGTATCATCCACGGTCACGATCTTCCCCTGAGCGACCCAATCCTCACCGTCGCTCACGTAGATCGTTCCGGCAGTGTAGGCTGCCTCTGCCCCCAGATAGAGGACTGCACAGCCTTTGTTCTTCACATTGGCTGCACTCATCGTGGTGACGGAGCCTATGGACTTGCCCGCAAGGGTCTTGACCACTCCGCGTACCTCGACATCATTGTAGAATGTTGACGATGTCATACTACTCAGAGAGATATTCGGAGACGAGGTTATAAAGGGTGTGATGGGGAAGACGGCGTATGTTAACTTATCGGAAAAGGTTTAGAGGTCCAGGAAATAAGCTTCCTGGACCCATTCAGGTTCTTGGTCAGCCTCAACTGATGCTCCCTGTTCCGGTGAAAGCTGTGGCTCCAGCGGTCCCGGAAAAGGAGATCGCATCCTTGTTGGCTATTGCCGTCAGGATCTGGGCTGTCTGGGCATTCTGTGACTGTCTGAATATCTCGTCCCTGAGCCTCTGGTTCGTTGCCTCAAGCTCGCGCATCTGGATATCACAGAACTGCTGTGCCAAATACGCATTCTGGGCTGCGAACTGGCTCTGGATGAGGTTGTCCTGAGCAGCCTGAGAAGATGATATCAGGAATCTCACATCCTGGATATCGGCCCTTGTCTGGCATCCCTGGTTCTCGATGGCACGACGTGTCTCACAACAACACGAGCTGATCTGCTGGCCGAGCTGACATCCCACATTCTGAATGGCGTTGATAACATTGCCATTCGTCAGTGCGAGCTGCTTGTCCAGTCCGCCGAGTGCAGACTTGATGGTGTTGCAATCGCAGTTCAGGTTGCCCGCAAGCTGGTTGATGGCCATCTCCTGCCTGGTTCCCTGAGTGCTGATCGCGCTGTTCAGGATATCGAAGTTCGACTGGTTGAAGATCGTCCTGTCGATTCCCGCGGCCTCTGCACATCCGCCGTTCCTGTTGCCGAACCATCCTCCGTTTCCTCCAAAGCCCAGTATAAGGATGAGGAAAAGGACGATGAGCATTCCGCCATCTCCCCAGTTCCCATCCCTACACTTGTCGTTGAGCACGGCTATGATCGAAGGATCAATGCCCTTGTTGCTCAGAAGTCCGGCCAGCATTCCGCTGTCAAAGCCTTCCGTCATATCTTTCGCCTCCTTTTTCTCCATGTCCATCAGACAATGGATGTCTTTCTCGATCTCTGCGAGAGATTCCCTCGTCTCCCTGATGTGGGTTGACACATCTGGGGGATTATTCAGGTCTTCCACAGCTATCGCCTCCTGTCCATATTGGACATAACATATATTGAATTCATAGGATTTAAGGAAATTGAAGAATTTCTTTAAATACTAGAACATTACAGAGAGAATCGTTTAAAAACACATGAGCACATTAGGCATTATGAAAGGGACAACCAATGCCCAGCGTAATGCGGTCGTCGGCTCTTCTTCAGCCGTAGACAAGCTTACTCTGACCCTGGCTGATGGGACAACCCAGCAGCACACGGTCTCCGATATGATTCCGAAGGATGCGGAGCCTACCACAGGTAGTGCCAAGTTCGTCACCAGCGGTGCGGTCAAGGCCGCACTCGACGAGAAGGTCGATGCAGAGGCCGGAAAAGGACTCAGCACCAACGACTACACCACCACAGAGAAGAACAAGCTGTCTGGTATCGCAACTGGAGCTCAGGTCAATGTGATAGAGTCTGTAAAGGTCAATGGATCAGCTTTGACGCCATCGGGCAAGGCCGTTAACATCGATCTGTCTGGTTATGCGACTAGGGGCGACCTTTCGTCCATTCCTAAGTTTGCAGTCACCGTTGTGACCGAACTGCCCACATCCGATATCTCCACATCCACCATCTACCTCAAGTCCAACGGAGGCTCAAGTGGAAACAGCTACGATGAGTACATCTACGTCAACAGCGCATGGGAGAAGATCGGTACTACCGAGGTCGATCTCTCAGATTATGTGCCCACAACCAGGAAGGTCAACAACAAGGCGCTCAGCACCGACATCACCCTCACAGCAGCCGATCTCAACATCTCCATAACTGATTCTGTGATCAGCGGGTCGTCTGCTCTTATTACGTCCGGAGGGGTATTTAGTGCGATTAATACCGGTGTCCCTGCAAGCGGAACCTATGATACGGACACATCCACCATTACTTTCAATGCGGCATCGGGAGCCCAGCTTTTCCAGGTCACAGGCATCGAGGGCGGAGGAGTGCAGTTCACATTGGAAGTGGATTACACGGGTGCATCTGACCTTTCCGGAATCTCTGTGACCGCCACACCCACATCAGGTGCAACCGCAACGGTTCAGGGAACCACTAATGCCAGCGGAAAAGCGTATCTGACGGTCAAACAGAACGCCACATACACGATCACATCGTCTAAGAGCGGATACAAGTTCACCTCCACACCCTCCGTCACTTGTACGGATCTGACAACGGTTGCGACCATCACATGTTTCAAGCAGCCTACTGTCACCCTCACAGTCACCGACTCCTCTTCGGCAGGACTCCAGTCGGGCAGAACCGTCAAGATGGTTGGTTCAGGAGATACCCAGACTGCAACGACCAATTCATCAGGAGTTGCGACATTTGTTGCAGAGAACATGGGTTCATACACATTCTCTATGGTGGATATCCCGTC
>JBJEIK010000258.1:0-5577 GCA_051876975.1 Candidatus Methanomethylophilaceae archaeon | reverse complement strand
CATGGTAGCCAGAAGGGTCTTCCTGCGCCCGTACTTGTCGCTGATGGGTCCGAGGAACAGGGTGCTGACGGCCATCGACAGCATGAACGCATAGAGCGTGATGTTCATGACCGTTTCGTTCGTCCCGAACTCCTTCACCATGACCGGCAGTCCGGAGAGGTACATGTCCGTGGACAGGGGACCGAAGAGGCTCAGTATCACTATGAGGACCATCAGCGACGAGCGACTCAACATGACCTGTCGCCTTCTGACAGTTTGAGAGAATTGGAGTAGATGATGTCCAGCATGCGGATCAGATTGTCCCTCTCCTGGGCAGACAATCCGTTCAGCAAGGTGTCTTCCATTTTATGCATCCATGATTCCACGCCATCTATGGTCTGTAGTCCCGATTCGGTGAGGGTGATCTCCTTGGAGAGGTTCCCTTTCTGATCCCCGATCTCCACTAGCCCCTTTGCATTGAGCCTTCTTATGACACCGACGACCGTGGGGTGGGATACGCACAGCTCCTGTTCCAGACATCTTTGGGTGGCCCTTTCTCCGGGCTGTGCCGAGAGTATGCTCAGTATGCGGCATTGGGTCATGGTTACGTCCCATTCGGCCAGTCCTTCGTTGGAATGCCTGTAGATGAGCTCGTTAATGCGCTTGATCTTGAGTCCGACATCCTCTGCGTAGTCTTCCATGGACATGTGTAGCATTTTATACACATTGTTCCATAATATTTTAGGTTATCCTTAATTATTCATATGTACAATAAAGTATGGACAAATATTACCATTAACAATAGATAATCCTAATAGTTCATAATCTTAGAATGAAGGAGCAGATAGTACATTTTTTGAAGTAATCATGACGTGACACGTCCATGCACTGTTGCAAGATCCTCCTCGACCGCAGTCAGAACATCGAGGAGCACCCATGTCACAGCTTCCTTCCCGTGGAACTCGGTACCGAGGGGACGAGCATACGCATCCTCACATGTTCCATGAAGGATAGCAACACAGGTTACTCGATGATCGACATCAAGGATGACCGCGGGGTCCTGGAGGAGGGCCACTACCCCAGCAACGGAGGGGATTGCAACATCACCCGTCTCAGCTCCAACCATTACATGGCGATGGTCACCAATCCGAGATGTTTCCTTTCCAAGATCATCAACGAGTCAGGATGCTTCCTCGTTTCCGCGGAACCGGATACGGACACCCTGATCCGTTGGACGCTGATCGGACCGAACAGCACTGTCCTTCACAACCTCCTGTCCCGCATGAGGGAGTCCGGATATTCGTATCAGATGATCTCCAGTTCCAGTGTCTCCATGACATCCACCCTTACCCCACGTCAGGAGGAGTGCTTCAACATGGCGATGGACCTGGGATACTATGATGTCCCAAAGAGGATAAGTCTGGAGGAGCTCTGCAAGTTGAGCGGTTGCTCCAAGTCCACCCTGAACGTCACGCTCCGTTCGGCGGAGAAGAGGATCTTCGAATTCTACAGGATGTTCTGCGTCAGCAACAGGTTCTACAAGGTCTGATGTCTGATGCGAACATGTTCGCGGTCACCGTATTATGCGGATCCAGGCGATTCAGATACCATGTTCGCCACAGTCAACGGATTGAGGATACACTACGAGGTGTCAGGGCGGGGCCCTCCGTTGGTGATGCTCCATTCAAACTGCAGGGACATGGGTTCCCTGGACAATCTCGCTTCGGTACTCTGTGACCGCTACGCCCTGTACCGTGTCGATTCCCGCGGCCATGGTGAGAGTCAGGGTGTGGAGGAGTATCATTACGCCGACATGGCCTCGGACATCTATCATCTGATCGGATGTCTCGGATTGGACCGTCCCATACTGTACGGTCACGGTGACGGAGGGGTGGTGGGATTGTTGTTGGCCTCTCGGTATCCGGGGCTGCTCTCGAGGATGATTGTCAGTGGTGCCAACACAACACCCGATGAATTGGATGGTTGGGATGTCAGGAAGTACCGTCGCAGGGAGAGGAAGGGGAGGAACGACCTTCGGGTCAGCATGATGCTGAGGGAACCCTCCATAGGATACGGTGATCTGGAACGCATAGACATCCCCGTGTTCATCACCGCGGGTGAGTACGATGTCGTGAACCGTTCGGACACCATGAAGATCCTACGGGGGATCGCCGATGCCGAGCTCCACATCGTCCACAACGGCGATAGGGACAACTACGTCATAGCGGACAAGGCCCTTGGGAACACGATCCTGGATTGGTTGGAGAGAACCGGATGACCATCCGATACTGACCATACATCGACGGGGTGTCGTGACCCCCATGTTCTGGAAATGACCGAACATGTTCGCGGCATCCATTCTATACCCTTCACCGCGTGGTTCAACTGCATATCCGTCACGCTGCACTCCAGAGAGGTATTGACATGACAGTTGATTCAGACAAGAAGAAGAGGATGATGGCCTACAGGTGGATCGTCTTCGCCGTTCTGGCCCTGGCCTACTTCTTCGTGTATTTCCACAGGGTTTCGGGAGGAGCGGCCAATGAGGAGATCATCGCCGCATTCGACGGTACGGTATCCGCTTCACAACTCGGTCTCCTCGCCTCGGCGTATCTGTACGCCTACACCATCATGCAGATCCCGAGCGGTATCCTCACCGACACCCTCGGACCCAAGAAGGCCTCCACGATCTTCGTGTTCCTTATCGCGATAGGATCGTTCCTCGGAGCCTGTGCCGCCATGCCCGGCGTCCAGAACTTCACACTCCTCGTAGTCGCGAAGTTCATCATCGGAGTCGGTGCCGCGGTCGTCTACATCCCCATCATGAAGGTTCTGGCCATGTGGTTCAGGAAGAGCGAGTTCGCCACCATGAGCGGTGTCCTTCTCCTGATCGGAAACGTCGGTGCCCTGGCGGCATCCACACCCATGGTCATGATGTTCCAGTCCCTGGGCGTCGACATGACCTACGTCGTCCTGGCGGTCATCACCATCGTCATCGCGGTGCTCTGCTGGCTGTTCATCGCCGACCACCCCACCAACAAGGGCTTCCCCGCCATCGAGGAGATCGAGTCGGATGAGACCGGAAAGCCCATCACCGAATCATCATCGGAGAAGCTCTCCGTCTTCACCGCATTGAAGGAGATCTTCACCAGCGGCAGGAAGTTCTGGCCGATGGCAATCTGGTTCTTCTTCATGTACGGAACCATCATGCTCTGGCAGGCATCCCTCATGGGTCCCTACTACAAGAGCAGCGGAATATTCACATTCGACACATCGCTCGTCGTCATGATGCCCGCCGTGGGATTCGCCATAGGATGTTTCCTCGCCGGAATCCTTGCCGACAGGGTGTTCCACTCGAAGAAGAAGGTCCTGATCATCGGAACCGTCGTCTACACCATCGTCTGGGCCGTCATAGCCTTCACGCAGATCGACAGTGCTCCGGTGCAGATGGCGATCAACCTCGGATTCGGATTCTTCGGAGGATGGTTCGTGGTATCCTACGGACAGATCAAGGAGCTCTATCCTCTGTCTGTCGCCGGAACCTCATCCGCTGCCATCAACCTGTTCCCCTTCCTCGGAGGAGCGGTGCTGACCACCGTAGCGGGATTCATTGTCACCGATAACCTGCCTGACCAGTTCCAGACCATATGGTATGCCGTCCTGGTGATGATGGTCATCGCAATCGCGTGTGCTCTCATGACCGTGGAGAAGGCCAAGGACTGATCCCGGCACTTCGATCAAACCTTTCACCAAACCTCTTCTCCGGCCCATTTCAGGCTCTTTTCGGGCCGGAGATACCATCTTCACAAGAACATCCCATTCGTTGTCACACATCACCCGTATCTCACTGTACGAACAGGTTCTACGAACATGTTCGCAGATTCCGATATAATTCCTGCCCGTCCATGTTCATTCAAGCGGACGAATATGCGAACACATTGGAGGAATAGTGATGTCTAAGGAAGAGATTCTAAGGGAGCTTTCCGAGGTTGTTTCGGGATGCAGACCTGATGATGCGGCGAGAGTAGCCCGTAAGGCCCTCGATGCAGGCATAGATCCGGTCGAGGCTATCAATGATGGACTTGTCGTGGGTATGGGGATAATCGGTGACAACTACGCCGACAAGAAGATCTATCTGCCACAGGTCCTGGTCGCCGCACATGCGATGTACGAGGGATTGGACGTCCTCCTGCCGGCGATACCTAAGGGTGACCTGGCGGATGCCAAGAAGGCATGCACGGCTGTCGTCATGGGGGATGTCCATGACATCGGAAAGAACCTCGTGAAGACCATGCTCACCGCAAGCGGATACATAGTCAACGACCTCGGAAAGGATGTTCCTCCGCAGGTCATCGCCGACACCACGAAATCCGATGGAGCCTCCGTGCTCTGTCTCAGCACGCTCATGACCCCGACCATGGACAACATGGCGAAGGCGGTGGAGCTTGTCAGGGACAGCGGATACCGCGACAATGTTCTGATCACCATTGGAGGGCCTCCCACCACGGAGGCATTCGCGGAGGAGATCGGAGCAGACCACAGAGATGACAATTCAACGGCTGCGGTGAAGTACATCGACAGCATGATAAAGGGGTGATTCAAGATGACGATGTCATGCAGGGAGAGGGTCCTCGGGGCCCTGAAGAGGGAATCCATGGACAGGCCGCCGGCGGCCATCTTCACAACGTGTGATACGATAGGTATGATGAAGGCCTGCGGTTCCTCATGGCCGGAGGCACACAGCGATCCCCAGAAGATGGCGACACTCGGATGTGCACAGGCCGATTACTTCGGATTGGAGGCCGTCAGGGCTGGATTCTGTCTCACCCAGGAGGCTGAGGCACTCGGATGTCCCATAGACATGGGAACTGCCACGGGGTCCCCCATGCTCAAGGGACACCCGTTCAACTACAATCCCATGAAGAAGACGTACCAGCTTCCGGAGGAGGCCGACCTTCCCGATATCGATACCTTCCTGAACACAGGAAGGGTGAAGGTCACCCAGGAGGCCATGGCCATCATGAAGAAGACTCATGGCGAGGACTACTGTGTGATCGGAGGTAACACCGGACCGTTCACACTTGCGGGACACCTCCTGAACACCGAGAACCTGGTCTATTCCGTCTTTACCGATCCCGAGATGGCTAAGAAGTGGGTGGGTGCGATCGAGCCCTACTGCAAGGCATACGGGGAGGCATTGCTTGCCGCCGGAGCCGACGTGGTGCAGATGTCCGAACCCTCGGCATCCACCGATATCCTAGCACCTGAGGACTTCACAGCCCATTCCGGACAGTTCGTGAAGAGGTGCCTCGGTGACCTGAAGGGTCTGAAGGTACTGCATATCTGCGGTGATTCCGAGAAGATCATCCCCTACATGTTCGATACAGGGGTCACCGGAATCTCTGTGGAGGAGAAGGTCGATTCGTACCTTGCCATCAAGGTCGCCAACAACCGTGGTGCCATGATCGGTAATGTTGGGTGCTCGTTCCCTCTGTTCAAGGGAACCCCGCAGGATGTGGCGGATGCTGCCAGGAAGTCTGCTGATGCTGGATTCAACTCGATCTCCGCTGGATGCGGTGTGCCTATCGGGACCCCGGA
>JBJEIK010000257.1:0-5600 GCA_051876975.1 Candidatus Methanomethylophilaceae archaeon | reverse complement strand
TTCCCCTTCTTGGTCTCTATCTTCTTGAGGATGGCCTCGACGGTGTAGCTCGTCTCCTTGAGCGGATTGAGCCCGAGGAGCTGACAGTAGTTGTTCCTCTTGTCTGCCATGGACTATCACTGATCAGTCGCGGGAGGAGACCTGTGTGCGTCCGCCGGGTGCCGCACCCTCGCGGAGTCCCATGTTACCGGATGAGATCGCCGTCGCGATTGTTCCGAAGGTCTCTCCGAGCCTGTCGATGGTGGTGAAGAGTGCACCGTCGTCGACCGTGGCGATCTGCCTGAGGAAGGATGTGTCCGCGTCGCCGAATCCGACGGCGATGATCGTTATGTTGTCGTCGCGGCATCCGCGTGCCTGCTCGACCGCGTTGTCCTTCTTGCCCCAGATACCGTCCGTGAGGACGACGATGATGCCAACACCGGGTCTGGACGACACGATGCTCCTGGCCGTCTCGAGGGGGCTCGCATCGGTTCCCCTTCCGACCATCTTGACCTTCAGCTCATCGATGGAGTTGAGGATGGCGAAACCGTCGTTGGTGAGCTCCTGCACGACCTTGATCTTGTCACCGAATCCGATGAGCGAGAAGTAGGTGTCCTTGTCCTGGAGTGTGTTGACGAAGTCACGTATGGACTGCTTGGCGGCGTCGATGGGCAGGACCTCGTTGTTGCCCATCTCCATACTCCTGGAGAGGTCGACGCAGATGGCGATGTTCTTGAGGATGGCCTCGTCGCTGGGCTTGTCGTGAGGGTCTCCACCCATCCATCTGATGTCGTCCGGAACAGGCTGGGCCTCCACGTTGAGGGGCTCCCCGTCCTGGAAGGCGGTGATGTTCACGACCCCGTTCTCATCGTAGTTGTACTCGATGTCGATGATGACTCCCTGTCCCCTGTTGAAGAATCCGGAGATGACGACCTTGGCGAGGACGTTGCAGTCCAGAGGTACCCTTGACTCTCCCTGGAGGGTGTAAACCTCGATCTTGTCGGTCACGTTGCCCTTCTTGATGGTGAACTGCCTGCGTGTGGTTGTCGGGACCTTGGAGTTCCTCTTGATCATGATCTCGTTGACGTACTTCTTTCCGTCCTGGGCCACTGAGAGGACTCCGAGGGAATGGGCGGTGACATCCGAGACCTGCATGGCCCTGAGGCCGGTGGCGTTGCTGCAGTAGAGCTCCGCCGTGATGGCCGCTCCCTTGGCGACGGCAAGGTCGGTGTCGCTGTGGGCGATGACCTCGCGTCCGGTGAGGTCCCTGAGGAACCTGGAGACCGACGGCATCCTGGTGGAGCCTCCGACGAGGAGGATCTCGTCGATGTCGGTCCATGTGATCTGAAGCGAGTCGATCAGGCTGTTGCACACGTCCTTCGTGGCGCTGAGGAGGTGCTCGGTCATGGACTCGAACTCATCCCTGGTGAGGGTGTACTTGGCGCTGTATCCGTCGTAGTTCAGGGGGATCGTGACGCTCTCGGCGATGGAGAGGGTCTTCTTGTAACCCTCGGCGGCGACGATGAGCTCGTTCTTCGTGGGCAGGTCGTCTCTGGGATCCACATCGTACTCGTCGATGAACTGGTCGCACACGTACTTGACGATGGCAGCATCCCAGTCCTTTCCTCCGAGGATATGGTTACCCTCGGTTCCGATGACCTCGATGTTACCCTTGTTGATCCTGACGATGGTCACATCGAACGTTCCCCCTCCGAGGTCGTAGACCATGACGGTCTTGTCGGAGGCGTGCTTGTAACCGTAGGAGATGGCGGCCGCGGTGGGCTCGTTGATGATCTTGGACACCTTGACCCCGCATGCCTCTCCGGCGCGGATGGTGGCTGTCCTCTGGAAGTCGTTGAAGTATGCGGGAACCGTGATGACGGCCTCGTTGATCTTCTCCCCGGTGGCCTTCTCCGCGTCCTCGATCAGGTGTTTGAGGAGCATGGCGGAGAGGTCCTCGGATGTGTAGTCCTTGCCGTTGAAGCTCACGGCTATGGATCCGTCACCCATGTTGCGTTTGAAGGCGGCGGCATTGACACCGGTACCGTTGGACTGCATGTCCTTCGCATCTTCCCCCACGAGGATGTCGCCGTCATCCAGGAAGCAGATGACGGACGGGGTGATCTCCTTGCCGAAGGCGTTGGGGATGATCACCGGTTTGCTGGTGTTCTTATCGTATCTAGCTACTGCAGAGTATGTTGTCCCGAGGTCAATTCCAACCTTCATATCCCATCGGTTTCGGCAACGGGTTTGTGATATTTAAGAAATAAGGAGGGGCTACGAATTTCGCAGCTTTATAAATTGTAAAGTATTGTTGAATCGGTAGGACGACATAGTTCTACGGATTTCGTAGAGGTCATCTCAGGTCCTCTGCAACGTGCTCCAGCGCGGTTTCGATGATCGTCCTGACATGTTCGTCGCACAGTGAGTAGAAGACCATCCTGCCCTCCTTCCTGGAGTTCACCAGGTGGGCATCCCTCAGTATCCTCAGCTGATGCGAGACGGCAGACATCGTCATCCCCAGTGCCGTGCTGATGTCGCACACGCACATCTCGCCCCTGTCCAGGGAGAAGAGTATCCTTATGCGGGTGGAGTCCCCGAGTATTTTGAAGAAGTCGGAGAGTTCAGTGGCCGAACGGTCCTCGGGGAGGCATTTTACGGCTTCGGCGATCTTCTCCTCATGGATCCCGAAGCATTCGCAGCATAGGTCCACGTCAGCCATCAGACCTTCCTCATCTTCACGAACATCACGAGGAGAACTACTATCGCCGCGATGACCACGATTCCGGAAACCAACGAGAGGGTCTCGACCAGATCTGGCATCAGCACTATGGCCGATGACAGTATCAGAAGCAGTGCCGCGAAGACAACTGCGAGATATACCAGAGGTCCTTTCTGCATGGGGCGGTAATCGACCTCATGGTTCATGAATCTTGAGTGCGATAGACCGTCATGGAAGATCCCGCCGACCTATGCCAGAGAGCCGTAGAATGCTATGCCACAGACCCAGAGACGTCGTACTCCCTCTTCAGGGAGGCCGCCGAGGCCGGATACCCAAATGGGTTCTTCGGACTCGCCGAGATGACGCTGGCAGGATACGGCACCGTCAGGGATCCGGAGCATGCGATGGAGCTTTACAGGGTCGCAGCCGAGGCCGGACATCCCCCTTCCATGTACCGTCTCGGAATGCTGTACTCGGGTGAACAGGGTGTCCGGGAGGATCCGGAACAATGCAGGTTCTGGTTCGAGAAGGCCGCCGAGGCCGGGATGGTCGAGGCCTATCCGGAGATCGGAGGCATCTACATGTACGGCTACGGGACGCCCCAGGATCCGGAGAAGGCGTATCACTGGTACAGACTCTCCGCCGATGCAGGTGATCCGCTCTCCATGTTCAAGATCGGCTACATGTGCTCCGAGGGCATCGGAACCGCGAAGGATGAGGACGAGGCCATCCGCATGTTCCGCATGTCGGCTGTGAAGGGTGTGCCCGAGGCCCAGTTCAAGATGGCCACCCTGGCCCTGGATGGAAAGGTCCCCGGGGGCAGGGCCACGGCCATACAGTGGTACACCAGTGCCGCCGATGCGGGGTTCGTGCCCGCCAAGTTCAACCTTGCGACGCTGTACTACGACGGCATCGGAAAGGACAGGGATGTTCAGAAGGCCTTCGGACTCTACAAGGAGGTGGCGGACACCGGAGACGGTGATGCGCTGTTCATGGTCGGAAGGATGTACTTCGAGGGTATCGGAGCGGAAAGGGATATGGAAAAGGGTTTCGAGTACTTCGGTCGTGCGGCGGCAGCCGGGAACCAGTTGGCCATGGAGCTCGTCCAGGATATCCGTCGCAGGCAGAACACCCAGCTCATCACGATAGATGGGCTGTGATCACTCTTCGACGGGCTCGAACTCGGACTTGGGCTCTCCACAGACGGGGCAGCACCAGTCATCGGGGAGGTCCTCGAATTTGACTCCCTGCTCGTCTTCGTCGTAGATATATCCACAGAGGGGACACCTGTATTTCATGAACGGCGTTAAGATTTGCGTTTGTATATAATGTTTTTTATAATCGGGCCGTGAAAGAAAACCCATCTCACCCGGGTGTCCGGGTGATTGGGAAAATGGTTTCCCCCGTCACACGACGGGGAGGTGTTGTCAGTTCTTCTTCTGGCAGTTGCCGCATCCTTCGGAGTCATCGGACTTGTTGCAGCAGCATCCGCAGTTCCCGCATTTGCAGCCGCAGCTTCCGATCCCCTTGCGACGGTTGTTGAGCAGACAGGCGACCGCTGCGACCACCAGCAGCACGATGACGGCCGCGACGATCAGGTCGCCTCCACTCATGCACCCATCCCCTTGCTGGCGTCGTACTCGTCGCCGCCGAGCTGGCGGAACGGATCCTTTGCCACTAGCAGGTAGGCCAGTATGGCGAAGATGATCACCGCGGCGACCACGCTTCCCGGGTGGATGTATGTGCCCCATACGAGGCTGAAGACCGCGTACACGATCATCGAGACACCGTATGCCAGCAGGCACTGGTATCCGACGGCGAGTCCGGTCGCCTTCCAGGTTCCGAGCTCCCTGTGCATGGCACCGATCGCCGCGAAGCAGGGTGCGCAGATCAGGTTGAAGGTCAGGAATCCGAGTCCTGCAGCGGGGGTCAGGATGGACTGGAGGATCTCCTCGAGTCCCTCTCCGGATTCCCCGGCCTCGATGCCGAACAGGGTTCCGAAGGTTCCGATGATGTTCTCCTTGGCGATGAGTCCGGTGATGGTACCGACCGTGAGCTCCCAGTTGCTTCCCCATCCGAGGGGCTGGAATATCACGCAGATGGCACCTCCGATGGTGGCCAGGATGGATCCGCTGGTGGTGTCGTTTCCGAGGAACTGCAGGTGTGTGTCGTAGCTTGCCAGGAACCAGACCAGCACGGATGCCAGCAGGATGATGGTTCCGGCCTTCTTGACGAACGCCCATCCCCTGTCGAGGGTTCCCTTGACCACGTTGAGCCAGCTGGGCACGTGATAGGGGGGCAGCTCCATGATGAAGGGCGAGGGTGTTCCGGAGAGGGACCTGAGCTTCTTCAGGATGATTCCGGAGATGAGTATGCAGATGATTCCGAGTATGTAGGCGAAGAGTGCGACGAGTCCGTTGCCTCCGAAGAGTGCTCCTGCGATCATCGAGATCACGGGGAGTTTCGCTCCACAGGGGATGAAGGTGACGGTCATGGCGGTGATCCTCCTGTCCCTCTCGCTCTCTATGGTCCTGGATGCCATGATTCCGGGGACACCGCAGCCGGTTCCCACGATCACGGGAATGAAGGACTTTCCGGAGAGTCCGAAGTGCCTGAAGATCCTGTCCATGACGAATGCGACCCTGCTCATGTACCCGATGTCCTCGAGGATGCACAGGGCGAGGAAGAGGATGAGCATCTGGGGCAGGAATCCGATGACGGCTCCCACTCCTCCGATGATACCGTTGACGAGGAGTCCTGTGAGGGCCTCGCTGACATCGTTCTCAACACACCATTCCTCGACACCGCTCTGGATGGGGTCCTCGATGAATCCGTTGAGCCAATCCGTGAAGTACGTTCCGATTCCGGTGATATCACCGAATCCGATGATGCCCAGGAA
>JBJEIK010000256.1:0-5624 GCA_051876975.1 Candidatus Methanomethylophilaceae archaeon | reverse complement strand
TCCCTCAAAAATGACTGGGATAACTACATGGCTTATAAAGAAACAGATTCATTCTAAAGGTGATAGTCATGACTTCAGGACAATACATCAAGCTCGGTTCCAAATGGGGAACCACATACGAGCAGAGCGGAAATGCAATGTACAACATGATAGATGACTTCTACAACGGTCTCTATCAGGCGTTCTCCCCCGCATCCAAGTCTCTGGGTGCCGCCACCTATGGTGACAACGGGTACTTCAATGCCATTATGGGAAAGGAAATCACGACTGGAATGTTCTCTTCCAAGAACGTGTTCACCCTTCTCGGTGCAAGACCCTACAACCATGAGGGAGTACGTATCGCATACGAGCAGGCCGACTACGGTTGCGACCCCTCGTCCGGCGAGTTCCTCGGAATCGGTGCCGGAACCATCCAGGATGGAGTCATCGGTGACCCCTACATGATCCCCGTTGAGGAGTTCAGGGAGCCCTACAAGGAGGTTCCGTTCCCGTGGGACTACGGACTCGGACTGATGGCACTCGAGGCCAAGGATGATGTGTCCTCCTATCAGGACTACGCGAAGCTCATCTCCCAGTCCTACTCCAACCTCATCGACCAGACCCTGCTCAGGCCCATGTCCATCAAGCAGCCCACCGTCACCAGCGGAGCCAGGTCCATCGAGACGTCTCTGCAGGGGATCGCAAGGTGCATCGGATCCTTCAAGGAGATCGGAAAGACCGAGAACGGAGTCTCCATCACCGCAGACATGGTAACTCCCTACGGAGGAGCCAAGTCCGACTTCTACGACTTCAGGTCCACAGGAGAGTCCGTCTTCGATGGAAACATCGTCGACCTCCAGGGCAACCCCCTCGACCTCGATCACATGGACAGCCTGTGGGCACAGTGTTCCGTCAACTGGGATGACCCCGCATCCCCCAACAACAAGGCTTGGGTCATGGGTAACATCATGCAGGCCAAGCTCAGCGCCATGTTCAGGGCAAGGAACATCCAGATCGACAACGTGTTCGTCGAGCGTGGATTCAACGGTGTCAAGACCATCCAGGGAAGGCCCGGAGGAACACTCATCAACGCATACAACAACATCCCCATGTTCCAGGATGGAAACGTGAACTTCGACTTCACCAAGAAGAAGGTCTCCGCTTCCAAGATGGGAGACATCATGCTCCTCGATATGGACCACATCTGGATGTCCACCCTCAGCCCCGTCGAGGTGTACAGCAACAACAACATCGCTATCACCAGGAAGCTGCAGGAAGTCAACGTCATCCACTGCCGTATGGAGACCCGTATCGACAAGTTCATCGGAATGGGTCGTATCATCGGCATCCCTGACGCCGTCACCGTTTGAAGTCCTCTCGGACAGAGGGGCACAGCCCCTCAACCTTCCTACAAAAACCCCGCCTCCCTCCTTTCTCTCATTTCCGGGGAGGCGGGAAACAGTTTCATTTCTTCCCGACCGGCGTCCTGACCGCCTCGTCCACCGTCCATCCGCGCTCTATGCGTCTGGCCACGGTGCTAGGTGGTGTGCCCAGCCTTCTGGCCCATTCCTCAAGGGTATGGACCTCTCCGTCCTTGCAGCGGAGGTATCTGTTGGTGGTGCGGTTGTAGGCCTGACCCTTCCTGCCGACCCAACGGCAGTTGTCCGGCCTGTAACCGCGGTTGTTGTTGATCCTGTCCAGGGTCAGGTCGCTCCTGTAGCCATGGGACATGGCCCATGCGTAGAAGTTGGAGAAGTCCTCCCACTCCTTACAGAGCGTGATACCACGGCCCCCATACTTGGGATAGTCTTTGCAATTGGGGTTCTGGCAACGCTTCCTGATACTCCGATGTACTTCACGGAGTCTGTGGTAGTCTGTCCCCGGCCCTTTTGGGACCTCTGAAAGATCCATCGAGTTTCACCTTCCATTCATCTCTCATCTCGAACTCCATGGTGGAATCGTCCTCCATGAGCTCACGTTCGCCGTATAGGGCCAGAAACGCCGTATACGCCTTCACAAGGTTGATAGGGTATCTCTGAGTCACCACGGACTCAGGTGTCTCTATCACAAGGGAATTGCCCTCTATGCGGACATCCGTTATCTTCACTCCTCTGCCGTACGTCCCGTTCTTCAGGGACAGGGCGATCTCGATTCCGAACCTCCCGTCCCTGTTGACGGGCCACACGTCGGGCTGGACGAACAGGATGCCATAGGGTATCATATCGAGTGTGGCCCTCTGCATGTGGACCGTTGCGATGAGTCCCTGCTCGTATGCCATGTCGTAGCCCGAGGAATCTATCATCAATCCCCCGTACTTGTCATGGAGGAACTTGATCCAGCAGGGATGCTTGACCGTCTCCCATGACTTGTGCCATTCCTGATATCTCTTAACATTCGCCATCCAGGATCCTCCTCACCTCTCCGAGGCCCCACTCATGGCACACGGCCATGCGCAGTTTATCACTCACTTTGCCGAGACGTATCTCGTCCGACATGCCCACGGATACCAGCGCATCCATGGACTCGGAACTGTCCGAGTAGACGTATCTGTACACGCATCCCTGTCCCATCCTGAACCTGACGTATCCGTCATCCATCCTCAGCAGAGGGCCCAGAGGGCGGTAGCTCAACAGGCTCCGTGCGGACTTCGTCAGGCCCACCTCTCTGTAACCCATCCTCATCGCCGTCTCCAGGGGGATCCCATAGAACAGCTCTCCCTGTGATGCGGTACATACGGGCCGAGCAACCGTCCAAGGGACATTGATCAAGCGTCCATCCGAGTTTGACATATGCTCTCCTCACCTTCTCCAATCCGTCGAATCTATCCATGAATCTCTCTATGGCCTGTCTTCTGCCGATGTTGGTGTCACGAATCAGTCCGCCGACCAGGTTCACGATCCTCACCATCTCATGGAAGATGGCGAACTTCACCAGCACCCTCGGCACGTTCCCGTTCAGGAGTGCGGGGTCTATCGTGATGATGAGTCCGGGGATGCTCGTGGACGCCACAGGATATCTGGTGAGGTCCAACCCCCTCCTTCTCTCCGTGACGGCCAGCATGAACAGGTCCTTCCTGTATTCGGGCAGGAGGTTCATGACCTCCCTCGCACATTGGGTCAGCTCCTTGTTGGCCACCATCCCCTCTCCGTTGACGAACGGCGAGTTGAAGTCCTTGAACAGTGCTCTGTATGCCCTGATGAACTCCGGCGAGTACACCCACGTCCTCAGGCGATCGGTGGTCCTCTGAGCCCTCTTACCGTCCACGGTGCTCGTGTACGCGGCCCTGAGGAGCATGTCCAACACATCATGGGGCGCCGTCTGGTAGACGTCGGGGACGTACAGGACCAGATAGTCCGGCCCGTGCTCCGTCCTGATCTCCATGTCCAGGGTGTGGATATAGTAGGCGTCGATGATGGGATAGATATCATCCGAGTCGATCTTCCTCAGCACCTTCACCAGGTCCATCGAGCGGACCTTCGTCGGTGTCTTCGACCTCACCTTCATCTTCATCCTCCAGCAGTGCGTCCAGTTCGTCCAACCCGTCGTCCTTCGGGGTCCTGAACGGGAAGTTGTTGACCAGCCATCCGGTCAGGCTTATCATGTCGTCACGGTCCAGATAGATGCGTGTGGCCATGTTCAGCTCGGAATCCCTGTGGGTGAACTCCACGATCATGCCCTGGCCATGCTTCCTCAATGTGAGCACAGATCTCTCCACGCCCGTGAACATCAGGACGCTGTCGTCAAGCTGACTTCCTATGCTCTTCAACCCTCTCCCTCACTGCCTTGGGGACGTCCTTGGGGACATCCATGTCTGTCATCCATCCGAGATACTGCACCTTGTCGTCCTCGCCGAGCCAGGCTATGTTGATGACCTCGAAACGGCACGTCTGACAGAGCCCATGGCTGACGATGCACGTACCACACACCTCATCCTCGACATAGTCCGAGATAGGGACTATGTCCGAGCTCCCGCATCTCGGGCAGGTCATTCGTCCTCCTCCTTTTCTCTTATTAGGTTCCTAATCTTTTCAATTACATCCCACGTTACCTTGGGTATATCATTGGGCTTTTCGAGCCCCGTCATCCACGCACGTTGATGTACTTCATCGGTCTTATCCAGCCAGTATGTGTTGGAGACCTCGAATCCGCACGTCTGACATAGTCCGTAGCTGATGAGGCACGGGCCGTACTCCTCATCATCGAACCATTCTGAGAAGTGAGATATGTCCTCACATCTGCCTCCGCATTTCGGACAGGTCACTTTCCCGCCCCCTTCATCTTCCTGATGGTGACCTCGATGAAGTCGCCCTCGCCGATCCCGGCGATCTTGAGCTCCTTGGTCAGGAACACGCCGAGGGACGAGGAGCTCAGTTTCCTGACCTCCTTGCAGGTCACGATGGGCCTGTCCTCATTCATGGTAGGTCCTCCCCCACACCGCAGGGCTCTTCCTTACCTGATGCACTTTGCCCTGCAGTCTCAGGCTCTTCAGTGCGATCTTCACCAGTCCTTTGTCCAGCCCGGTCCTCCTTATCAGATCGCGCTCTGACCTGTTGCGGTCCAGCTGTTCGTATACGAAGCTGACCTCCATCGCGTTGGGGTATTTCCTCTCGTCTGTTATGAATCTCATTCCGTCTCCTCCGTATCGTATTTCCTTATGAGTTCATCGAGCAGCTTGCCGACCCTCTCGAAGTCCTCCGTCATGCCCACGGTCATGGGCATGCAGAGCCCCCTCCTCTTGATGAGGAGGGTCCTGGCATCCTTGAAGGCCTGCGCCACCGAATCCCTCGCGGTTATCACTCGACCAGCCTCCAGTCCACGTCCAGACAGCCGTCGTTCAGGATGCAGGGCATCTGCTCCGCCTCCTCCTGACTGATGTGTCCGTGCATGGCCAGCGTGCACCTCATCCTGCATCCGTCGCAGGCCAGTATCACGCCGTTCTCCCTAGGCTCGTCGATCTCCTCACCGCACACCATCTTCAATGGCATCAGTTCATTCTCCATTCCCATCACTCCTTTTCAGAACCCAGCCATTCCCCGCTCTGGTCTTGCCCGTCATCTGCTCATAGCCGAGCTCGCGCAGGACCTTGATGAGGGACTGCTTGCTCAACACATCCCTGCTGTCTTCCCATAGCATCCTCACCATGCACGACGCAGAGGGCAAGGTCATGTCCTTGCGCATGTATCTCTGCACACAGAGCATGGCCAGCGCCTTTGCCTTGTCGGATGTCAGTTTGGCATGCTTCCTCCCGCCGATCTGCTGAGGGGTGGGAGGTATCTCGACGAAGGTGAAGTCCCTGCATTTGGGACAGAACTGTCTCTCTATGCCGTTCTGCTTGTGCTGATAGGTCTTGCACCATCTGCACTGGAACACGTTGTCTGAGCTCCAACTTCTCCTTGTCATGTGGGATCACCACGGATGTGTTAGAGAAGATATTATAATACGCATATAAAATAGTTTGGAAATAGTTTATTGGGATCTCACTGGCCAGTGGACCCCAGTCCGCCGTCCCTCTCTTCCTCGGGAGGCACTTCGGAGGGGATGGTTTCGAAGGGAACAAGGACTCCCTGCATGAAGCGGTCGCCCTTGTTCATCTTGATGTATTCGATATTGGGGTCGTTCAGCCACAGCTTGGCCTTGATGGTGTC
>JBJEIK010000255.1:0-5646 GCA_051876975.1 Candidatus Methanomethylophilaceae archaeon | reverse complement strand
GCCCTTGGTCTCCACCAGATAAGAGCTCAGGGTCTGTAGCATGCGGTTGAACATCTCCGTCCATTCCGGATCGGGTTTCGTCTCGACCTCCGAGTAGTACAGGAGGTTCTCCAGTAACTTGACGTCGATGTATGCCGGAGGATGGGAGAGGCGGTCGCAGACGCATACGGCTGTCATCTTCCCGTCACCGAACATCTCTATGTCATCCGCGAGGTATCCGCTGAAGACGAGGCATCTCGATCTGGCGGAATCGAATACGCGCCCCATGGATGGAACCATCTTCTCCATCAGGTCGATCTCCGCGATCCTGTCCCCTATCGGGGAATCGGAGATGATGAGCTCCGACAGTCTGTTGTTGATGTACCCTATCTCCGTGGGCAGACATTCCCCTTCCGCGAGGCGGGACCTCCAGTACACGTAGTAACGTCTCTGTTCCTCGGAGAACGCATCGGGCCTGGGGTCCATGCTGCCGCAGGGGACGAAATCGCATGGTTCCACGGGGGTCTCGGACAGAAGTTTCAGACATCTCTCGGCGCTCAGTTTCCCGGAAACCTCGGGAACCATCTCGAACCTCCTCCCCTTTGAGAGGAAGTGTCTCTCCACACAGGAGTCTATGAGGGATGCGACATCCTCCAATCCATCCGCATCCTCGGACCAGGGGTATTCCCATCCCTTCCTCTCGGCGATCCTCCTGTTTATGGCATCCAGGACGTTGCACAGATATTCCATGCAGTTCTCATCGGAATATCCGTCGGCGTATTTCGCTCCCGCCATCATTGTGGCCATGGTCTCCATGTAGCTTCCGGCATATCTGGGGTCAAGTAGGGGGACCATCTTTGCAGACAGGTCCTCGGGTATGCTGGTGTCATGGATCCTGCGGAGTTCGTAGCTCCTCTCGACGATGAACCTCCTGAGGATGTCGGCGCTGTCCTCATCCGTGAAGATCAGCGACTCCCAGTACTTCGATATGAATTTCTTCGTGTCCTCGACGGACAGGCCGTATCTGTTGGTGCGGGCCATATCCTCCATGAATCTGTCGAAGGAGTTTCCTCTCATGTACGCCTCCGGGAACGGGAGTTCCGTCCTCGTATCCAGGGAGAGCATCATCGCGTTGATGCAGGGTGCGATGCTCAGTTCGTAGTTCCTTTCGAGTTCAAGATAGAGGTCCGCCTTCCGGTGGTTGTCCATGGACCCGTTGTTGCGGATCTCCTCGGAGAACAACTCTATGTATCCTATATCGGAGTCGATGAAGCGTCCTTCCAGGGCGTTCTTCTTCCAGTATGCATAATAACTGCGGACGCCGTCCGAATCGATCAGTTCCCCATCAGGTGTTAGGGATTCCGTGTATCCCGGGTTGGAATCCGGACATTCGGCATCCCACATCCTCTTCACGACGGTGTGATCATGGTGCACGGACGTCGGATTGGTCTGGAACAGTACGGATGCGCATTCCCTCTCGTCCGTGCCGTTGGTCTCGGAGAGATCGTATGAATGGTAGGGGCAGGGGATCGCGGGGGCGGCCGTTTCGGACATCCCCTTCCTGATGGCATCTTCGAAGAATTCGTAGTTGTCCTCCATCTCCTGGCCGCGACATGCCCTGCATACGTTCCTCAGCAGTCCGCTCATGAGGTCCAACACACCTTTGGAGGCGATAATGTGGGGATATTCGAACACGAACCGTCCGTCATGGTCGCGGAGGGGGAAGTTTGCGGTTATCCCCATGGTCCTCTTCTCGCTTATACGCTCCAAAAGTCCGATTCCGGTGTCGTTCCTGATCTGTTCGTCCAGGAATGTGATCGCACGGCCGAACACGATCAGCTCGAAGTCATCAGGGGTGGACTCGTCCTCATCGTCGATGAAGCTCTCCACCACGTATCTGTTCATGGGAAGCGGCAGCATGCAGAGTTGGTATCCCAGGTTTAATTGCTCCGTGGGGCTGGGTACAGGCCCATGCGACTCGATGTGACGGATCAGGTCCAGCATCACCATGTCCTTTCCGAGCTCAGGGAATCTCTCCTCGAGGAGCATGGTTACCATGTAGAACGATTCCACATCCATCTCGTCCAGTGAATCCGCTGCCTCCACCATCCACAGTCTTGCGTAGTGGATGTCGGCCTCGAGGAGCTTACCTTTCAGGAGGGCGTTCCTCCAGTGGACGTAGTATGCTGTCTCCTCCCTGCTGAGCTCGTCGAAGCCCTTGTCCTTCTTCAGGGGTGTGTACCTGCTTCTGAACTCCTTCATCCGGTGTATCCTGTCGAGCGCGTCCCAGTAGCTCTGGGGTTTGAAGTGCTGCCATCCGGCATCTTTCGTCGTGGTGGTGCCTGCCATGCGGTGCTGTCTCCTGTGTTCCGTGGTTTATTCCGAAGTCGTTTCATTATAGGTTGTCGACGACGAACTCTGTGAATTCCGGGTCAAGTCCGTCTTTGGTGATGATGTCTCTGCCGATGTGTCTGTATGATCTGATGTTGATGGATTCTATCAGCTTCATCGGTTTACGTCCCTTGGGTTTCGGTCCTTTGGCCAGTTTCCTTACGTACTCGCGTTCCTCGTTCCTGAGCGAGTACAACAGGTTTGTGTATTCATCGTCGGTGAATTGTGCGTTCAGTCTCTTGCGCCTGCTTCTCAAGGTCTTCGGTTTGGACTTTTTCTTCTTCTTCGAGGGTTTGGGTGCCTTCGTGACCTTCGCAGGCTCTTTCGGAGTCTCTTCGATCTCCATCTCGGCAGGTTCTTCGGTTTCCTCCACTTCGGGTGCGTCGGGGACATTTCCCAGAACGGACATGATGCTGTCGCGGTAGTCCTCTATCAGTTTCCCGCTCTCGATCACCGTGTCGTCGACATGGTCCATCGCCTTGGCATTTATCGAATCCTCCAAGCGGACGTCGATCCTATTCTTTCCGGACAGGATGGAGCGGAGATATCCCGTCTCTTCCGGATCCAACGATGATATCAATGACGTCCATGGGCCTCCGAAGGCATCATTCCTCACCGATATCACCGTCTCCGCGGTCGGGATGTCCTCGTGATCATCGGTGGCCATCAGTTCCGTGACGCGGTTCAAATCGTCTTGGGCTGTCTTCACGGCATCCATGTCGAGTACGATCTCTGCCTTCTTGGACGGTTCCCGTCTCGGAACCATTTGCGAACCAGTTCCGAACCGGTTCGGAACCAATCCATTATTGGATTCCCGTAAGCCGCAATCGGTTTTCAAAGTATTTCTGCACATATCCCTCGTCCATAGACCTCGACAGTGGAGCGGTACTCTGTGTTCCTCCGATGTCGATGGGGTCTGTCTCATACTGTGCTCACCTTCGTGCGGACCGGACGATTCCAACGGTTCATTGCTCCGGAATCATTCTGTCGACAGAACCGTTCTTTATCGAAACGACCCACTTGCTCTGCCTATTGGTACCTTCATTCCTCAGCAGACCCTCTTCCTTCAATCCCGCCACCATCTTCTTCACGGATGATAGGGAGATGCCCATCCTCTCGGACAGATCGTTCAGTTTCATCTCGGGATTCTCGAACAGTAGTGATAATGCGACCTTCTTCTTCTCGTCGATGTCCAGGCTGTTTATCAGGTTCTCCTTCTTGGACGATATGTATTCAGGTTCGAATGCGAACGGTATCGTGACCGTCACTCCGGATTCCGTTATGTCGAAGGCCTCCCTTCCATACTTCTTGACGATAATCGGGACACCATGGCCGCTCTGCTCCATGTAGTTCAGTTCCGAGAAGATATGGAACAGTCCGCTGTTAACGGGACGGCTGTCCCCCTGGTAGAAACTGTCTGTGGACAGTGGGAACGGGATCCTTCCGTACGATACGATCTCGATCCTGTCATCGAACATGAGGACCGAAGGAGGGATCATCCCCCTCCAGGCGTTGTGCACACATGCATTGAACCAGGCCTCTCTGAACGATTCTATGTCGAAGAGATCCGTCTCCACCCTCTCTCCCTTGGATAGGTCCACTTTCGTGATCATGAAGCTGGACACATGTTTGAGGATATCGTTCATTGAACCGATCAGGCTCTGGTTTCCGAAGTTGACCCTGGATGACATCCCTGTCCTGTCCTTTCCATCGAAACGTACGACCTGCATGGGGATGGTGTTCTGATCGGATACGAGATATGCCGTCAGGTTGAATTCGCCATGTTCATTCGTCATCTTCTGATCTTTGAAGAATGATCCATCGTTACGTGGGTATATTCCTCTGGACAGCATCAATGTGAACAACAGATCGAATGTGAGGTCCTGGACATCGGATGGTTGATCCTCCAAGGGGTCTATGCCCCTTGACAATACCAGTTGTATGAGTTCTTCCGGTTCCGCCTGTTCGTCGGAGGACACATTGCGTATGTAGTATCTCCCGTCGAAGGAATATGGGGTGCTGGTGCCTGTTGCCCACAGGGAGATGTATTTCTTCCCGTCATCTGTCGTGTGTTCTTTGATCACGGGTGTGATCTGGGGCTTGATCAGACTGCGTGCCGTGTTCCGGATAGTTTCCAATGAACTGTTTCCGATATCCAGTCCGATGACGTTTCCGTTATCGTCCACTCCAAAGTAGACCGTTCCGTCCCTGTGTCTGTTGAGCATCGCGGAAAGGGATCTGACGCCTTCGTCTAATTGACCGAGACTCTCTTCGAACTCAGTTGTCTCATCCTCCTTTCCCAAATTCATTTTCACACCAACTTCAAATATCTTGGAGTTTACATAATAGTACCGAACCAGTTCCGAACTGGTTCAGAACCAATCCTTAATTGGATCTCAGCATGTTGCGATCGGTCCTCAAAGTATCTCCACGCATGTTCCTTGCGTATCTTCCCGTTCTCGATGAACGGTTTCCCGAAGATCCCGAGGGCCTTCTCATTGATCGATTCGATCCTCTTCCCGTTTCCGCGTTTCTTGTAGTTGTCCCCGTTGACCTTGAAGATGAGGTACATGTATTCGTCATCGGTCAGTGTTTCCATGAATGCCTCATACTGTTCGTCGCTGTAGGGAGATCTCTTCCTGTTCTTGTGACGCCTGACGCATCTCAGGATGTCCACCTGATGTTCGGCGAGGATGTCGTCATTCCAGACGATCTCGAATCCCACGGTGCCCAGTGCTTTGGCGTTGATCCGTTCGCCGATACCGTCTTCACCGTCGGCAATACTGTCATTTATCAGCATGCTCAGGTATCCCCTCTCTTCCTTCGTGAGGATGGAACCGAAGGTCTTCCAGGGGTCGCATCCGTTCTCTCCCTTGTACGGACATACCATGTACTTCGACCAGTGCTTCCAATTCTCTTTGGTTTGCGGGAAGAAGTCGTCCAGACTGGACTGCGGATCCTTATGGTAATTCGAATCATCCATGTCTCATCCTCCTTTCATAGTCCGAACTGGTTCGGAACCAATCCATAGACGGATCATTTTCCGCTGCATTCATCCACTGTAGTACTTCCAGACGTGTTCCTTCCGGATCTTCCCGTTCTCTATGAACGGTACTCCGAAGATCTCCATGGACTTCCTGTTGATCGATTCGGTCATCATCGCGTTCCCCCTCTTCCGGGGTGCGGTCTCGTCCACCTTGCTCAGTGCGTAGGTGTACTCATCGTCGGTCAGATAATCGAAGAACTCGTCATATTGCTCGTCGGAGAAGGGTGTGA
>JBJEIK010000254.1:0-5666 GCA_051876975.1 Candidatus Methanomethylophilaceae archaeon | reverse complement strand
CTTGGAATCTATCTTCGGTAGGAGTCTCTGTTGCGAGTAGAACTTCAGCATCAGGGGGCATCTGTCCTTTCCGCAGAGCTTCCTTGTACCCTTGCATATGTTGCAGAGGCCGTTCCTGACGACAGTGTCGCCTTTGTAGACCGCCTCCTCGAAGAGTGTGCTCTGCGTTGACATCGACCGTGACCTATAATGATATGATATATAAGGAAGAGAAAGCAAGAGACGGATGAGACCGAAGTCTCTGCAAGGGGTTGTCTCCTGCTTATGTTTCCTGCTAACGTATCGCAGGATAAATAACTTCGTGCGAACGATGTGTTTTCGCTCGTAATTCGATGGTTATGGGTCATCCGGCCGGGTGTCAGGACCGGATGGATGGCTGGACACCGTCCACCACCTGGGCGGTCAGGTCCAGTCCGAAGAGTTTTCTGAAATCGTTGCGGAGTTTGTCCAATCTCCAGAACTCCATGCTCGGGTCTCCGTCGCATTCGACTCCGACCACCAGCTCACCCTTCTTCAGGGTCAGTCTTATGTTCCTAACGGTGGCGTTCCTGTGCCTGTCCAGGACATCCCCCATCTTCAGGAACATGGCGCATTGTCTTATGCAGAGCGCATCCTCCGGAGGGATATCGGAGAGCCTGCGGTCCTTCGCACCCGGGAACTTCTTGTGGTGGAACCTGGCCATGAGGCCCATGTAGTGCAGTTCCTCGATGTTGAACCCCACCATGTCCGAGTTCTCGATGATGATCTGAGACAGCTCGTTGTGGTTCGTGTAGTTGATGAACTCGCCGATGTCGTGGAGTATGGCCGCGGAAGAGAGCAGGTTCCTCATGCGTCCTCCCATGGAGTGCAACCCCAGCCTCTTGGTCTGGTCGAATATCTGCAGGGCATTGCGGCACACGGCCTCTGCGTGCAGCCTGTCGTAGTTGCATCTGTATGCCAGTGCCCTCACGGACGCATCCCTGGTGTCGAACATGGTGTATCCATGGGATATCATGTGGTCGATCTGCAGCCCCTGCTTCAGCCCGCGGGTGCTTATGGAGATCCTCTCGATGCCGAACTGGACCATCAGCTCCTCTGCGATGGCGCCTCCGGCGACTATTATGTCCGCCCTGCCCCTCCCCAGTCCGGGTATGGCGTAGCGTTCCTCGAGGGTCTTGGAACGGACCAGCTTCATGGTCGACGACAGTTCTGACAGCGTCAGATATGACGCATCACCGTCTCCGCGACGTGCGGCGCACATCTCGGCAAGGGCGATGAACGTACCGGAGGATCCTGTGGCCTCCTCGAAGCCTATCTCCCTGACCTTCTTCACCGCGTACATGGAGTTGGCGTCCACGTTGCGGCGCATGGTCTCGTAGTCGTCGTCCTTGATCTTCCTGCTGTTGTCCATCCCCAGGCCGTAGGCGTATCTGACCGCGCCCATGCAGAGGCTGTCGATGAACAGATTGGTCCCGTTCTCGGCGAGGATGATCTCCGTGCTGCCCCCGCCGATGTCGATCTCCACGGTCCTCTTCTGCGGACCCTTGGTTCCGAAGACGCCCAGACCTATCAGTCTGGCCTCCTCGGTTCCGGGGATGACCTTCACTCCCACGTCCTTGGACAGCGCTTTGATAAGCTCCTTGGAGTTGGATGCCTCCCTGGCGGCGCATGTCGCAACGGCCACCACCTTGTCGGCCCCCATGTCCCTGGAGATGCCGGCGAAGCGGGAGACCACCATGGCGCTCTTGTCGATGACCTCCTGGGAGATCGCACCCTCCGCGTAGAGGCTCTGTCCCAGGCGGACGGTCTCCTTGTCCTGGAAGACAGGGGTGCCGGCGGTACCGTTGTAGAAGCGGACCACCAGCAGGTGGATCGAGTTCGTCCCGACGTCGATGAATCCGACGGTCTCGGAATCATCTGGCCCCATGCCATATTCCTCTGTTCTGGATGAACCATTTCTGGGAGCGCAGGGGCTTCTCGTCCCCTCTCTCGACCAGATGGTAAGATCCGTCGGGGTTCAGGACCCTGGCCTTGACGTTGTCGGACAGGTGGATCTTCAGGATGTTCTCGCGGATGCTTTCCATCATCTCGGGGTCCTTGACGGGGAACAGCACCTCGACCCTGGCGAGCAGGTTGCGGGGCATCATATCCGACGATCCCATGTACATCTCGGGGTTGCCGCCGTTCTCGAAGTAGTAGATCCTGGAGTGCTCCAGGAACCTGTCCACGATGCTGGTGACCCTTATGTTCTCGGAGACTCCGGGGATGCCGGGTCTGAGACAGCACAGTCCCCTGATGTTCAGATCTATCTTCACACCGGCGATGGACGCCTCGTAGAGGGTGGCGATGATGTCCGCATCGATGAGTCCGTTGGCCTTCATGGCGATGTAACCGGATCCGGTGCGCTTGCAGACGTCGATCTCCCTGTGGATCTTCTCGATCAGTCCCTTCTTCAGGGTCAGGGGTGCGACGAGCAGCTTGTTGTACATGCGTGGTCCGAAGTAGCCGGTGAGTGCGTTGAACAGCTCGCCAACATCCTCTCCGATCTCCTGGTCGGCGGTGAGGAACGAGATGTCCCCGTACTGCTTGGCTGTGGATGTGTTGTAGTTTCCGGAGCTCATGTGGGTGTAGCGCACGAGTCTGTTGCCCTCGAGCCTGACGACCTGGAGGAGCTTGGAGTGGACCTTCAGGTCCAGGGGGCCGAACACAACGTGGACACCGATGGCCTCCAGCTGCCTTGCCCACAGGATGTTGTTGGTCTCGTCGAACTTGGCCCTGAGCTCCATCAGCACGGACACGGTCTTTCCGTTCTCCCTGGCACGCATGAGAGCGCGGATGATCGACGGGTCCTTTCCGATCCTGTAGAGGCATATCTTGATGCTCTTGACGTCGGGGTCGTCGGCGGAGGTGTTGATGAACCTCACGATGGTGTTGAACGACTCGTAGGGGTGGAACAGGATCCAGTCCTTCTTCTTGATGGCCTCGTAGATGTCCATGCCCTCGGCGAACTCCGGAGGTGTGTACGGCTCGAAGGGCTTCTCCTTCAGCTTCGGGTAGTTGAGTCCGACGATCTGCCACAGGTCCACGAGCATGATGGCATCGGTGCTGTGGATCTGCACCGGCTGGAGCTTCAGGTTCCTGCCGAACAGGTTGATCATCTCCTGGGGCAT
Organism: Candidatus Methanomethylophilaceae archaeon; assembly: GCA_051876975.1. Taxonomy (GTDB): domain Archaea; phylum Thermoplasmatota; class Thermoplasmata; order Methanomassiliicoccales; family Methanomethylophilaceae; genus Methanoprimaticola. The sequence continues at coordinate 2,517 of JBJEIK010000254.1, read as the reverse complement.
GGTCTTCTCGACGACCATCCTCACGGGGAATCCGATGTCTCTGTCCTCGATGGACTCCTCCACCGCGGACATGAAGTCGCATGCCTCGTCGATCGTCACCTTGACGTCGGCGTTGCGGGTCACCCTGAAGGTGTACGCTCCCTCGACCTCGAATCCGGGGAACAGCGAATAGATGTGGTTCTCGATGATGTCCTCGAGCATCACGTATACCTCGTCCCTGGATGAGGGGATCCTGATGAACCTGGGCAGAACTCCCACAGGAACCTTGACCCTTGCGTACAGGTTGTCCCCTTCCGAATCCTTCAGCTTCACGGCTATGTTCAGCGAGTTGTTGGAGATGAAGGGGAAGGGATGAGAGACATCCAAGGCCAGCGGGGTGAGCAGGGGGTGGATCCTCTCCCTGTAGAACTCGGAGACCCAGGCCGTCTGGTCGGGGTTAAGGTCCTCGACACGGGTGATCATGATGCCCTCCTCCGCCAGGTCCTGCTTCAGCAGGCCCCAGCACTCGCCGTACTGGTAGACCAGGTGCTGGACAGTGCTGGATATCTGCTCCATGAGTCCGTTGTAGTTGACGGCGGAGTAGTCGGGTCCGGGTATGGGGGTCTTCTTGATGATCCCGGGCACCCTGATCATGAAGAACTCGTCCATGTTGCCGTAGCAGATGGCCAGGAACTTCACCCTCTCCAGGAGGGGGTTGGTCTTGTCCATGGCCTCCTCCAGGCAGCGCCTGTTGAACTCCAGCCAGGAGAGCTCCCTGTTGATGTAGTACTTCTCGTCGTAAAGGTCTAGGGTATCAGTCATCGGAATTCTCAGTCCTCCTGACCTTGACGGATTCGCAGTGGGCGTGGAGCCCCTCTGCGGTGGACAGCGTCTCGATGGTGGGCGCTATCGCCGCAAGTCCGTCTTTGGAGAGATACTGCACAGTGGACGTCTTCATGAAGTGGGCGACGTTCAGTCCAGAGCAGGTCATGGCGTGACCGGCTGTGGGGAGAACGTGGTTGGTACCGGATGCATAGTCCCCTGCGGCGACGGGGGTGTAGGGTCCGACGAAGATCGAACCTCCGTTCCTGACCTTTCCGAGGGCATCGAGGGGGTCCCTGACCTGGATCGACAGGTGCTCGGGTGCGATTCCGTTCATGATCTCGATGGCGAGGTCCAGGTCCTCAGCGATGATGTATCCGGAGTTCTCCAGGGCCTTCTCGATGATCTCCTTCCGGGGTGCTTTCTCGATCATCTTCTCCATGTACTCCCAGACCTTGTCGGGGAGGTCGGGGTCGCAGGTGACCATGAGGCATGCGGAGGATGGGTCGTGCTCGGCCTGGGCTATGAGGTCGGATGCAACGAACTCGGGGTCAGCGGAGTCATCGGCCAGGACACCGATCTCGCTGGGCCCGGCGGGGAAGTCGATATCCACCTTGTGGCGGAGCATCATCTTGGCGGATGTGACGAACACGTTTCCGGGTCCGACGATCTTCTGGACGGGCTCGATGCTCTCGGTTCCGAGGGCCATGGCGGCGATAGCCTGTGCTCCTCCGCTCTTGTAGATCTCGTCGACACCCGCGATGTCCGCGGCGACGAGCGTTATCGGGTTGATGGGTGCGGGTGTGCACATGATGACCTCATCGACACCTGCAACCCTTGCGGGGATGACCGTCATGAGGACGGTGCTGGGATATGATGCGCGTCCACCGGGGATGTAGCAACCGACCCTCTCCAGGGGTGTGGTCTTCACTCCCAGGGTGATCCCGGGCTCGACCTCCGAAAGCCAGAGTCCGGCGGGTTTCTGCATCTCGTGGAAACGTTGGATGTTGTAGGCGGCGTTCTCCAGTTCCTCGACGATCTCCGCGGAGACCTTCTCGTATGCTTCCTCGATCTCGTCCCTCGTGACGACGACGGATTCGAGATCTACCTTGTCAAACTTCTTGGCAAGATCGATGAGGGCCTTGTCCCCCTGTTCGACGACCATGTCGACGATACCCTTCACGGTGTCGTTGACCTGGTCAACCTTGGATTCACGGTTCTTCGACCAGAAATCTTCGCTGACTTGTTTCCACATGGTGGTCTTCTAGGGAAAGGACATTTTTATAAGATTTGGTAGTGCTCTCCATTGTTCTATATTTTGTATATAGGCGAACCTGCCTCTACGGTCGTCCAGTCTACAGGTATGTATTCCAGAGTAAAAACATGTATTTCTGTGAGAATAATCAAGAATAACATGGTTTTTATCGCCGTTAAGATGCGATATCCCCTTATACACCTTCGACACCTATCATGGACGGCCCATGAAAGTCATAATCGTCGGAGCAGGTGATGTGGGATACGTTGCCGCCGAGACAATCTGCACGGTCCACGATGTCCTCATCATCGAGAAGGATGGGGATGTCGCCGAGATCGTGAAATCCCGTCTGAACGTCTCAGTCCTGCACGAGGACGGGACAAATCCGGTCATCCTGTCGCATGCGATAGAGATGCATCACGCTGACATCATCATCTCAACATTGCACAGGGATGATTCCA
>JBJEIK010000253.1:0-5691 GCA_051876975.1 Candidatus Methanomethylophilaceae archaeon | reverse complement strand
CATGTACTTCACGGAGATCCCCTGCCTTTGGGAAACATCCCTGAAACTGACCGGTCCTTCTCCGCCGTTGACAGCGATGTCGAGCATGATGCGGAGGGCGTACCTTCCTCTGGTGGATATCTTCATTTCAAGCGGATATCATAGTAATACTATATGATATCTGGGTTTTGAGATTACATATGAAAAGGGTGTTGACCCCTCATGGACGAGACTGTATTCACGGATGCGGCGGGATTTGCCAAGGACATCTTCGCAGGGGACAGCAGCGGTCATGACTTCTACCACACCATGAGGGTTCACGATCTGGCGAGGACGATCTGTTCAAGGGAGGGCGGGGACATGGACACGGTCCGTTTGGCCGCTATCCTCCATGATGTGGATGACAGGAAGTTATTCGGTGATAACGGTTACGCCAACGCCAGACGCTTCATGGACTCGAAGGGCATCGGTTCCGACATGCAGGAGACAGTATGTCACATCATATCACAGATCTCCTTCAAAGGTGATGACTCGGTCGTTCCCGATTCGTTGGAGGGTCGTATCGTACAAGATGCGGACCGCATGGATGCCATAGGGGCCATAGGGATCGCGAGGACATTCGCCTACGGAGGGAGCAGGGGACGTCAGATGCACGTCCCAGGGGAGATGCACAAAGAGGGCATGTCCGAGGCGGAGTACTTCGCCAATCAGGGCACGAGCATCAACCACTTCCACGAGAAGCTCTTGAAGCTGAAGGACATGATGAACACGCCCACTGCCAGGGAGATGGCGGAGCATCGTCATATGTACATGGTCGGGTTCCTGGAGGAGTTCATGTCCGAGTGGGACGGGCGTCTCTGATGAGGTATAAAAATATCTACGAATTCCGTCGTATGATGATTTTTATTCGTAACGGAACAACGATATTCGAACGATAAACGATGTGGAAAATGTCAGGATTCCACAAATCCTTAATATGTGAATCCGGGTAGGCAGGTCCATGCGCATTACGATCGTGGGCTGTGGATCCATCGGGTCCAAGCTGGCAATGGCCGCCGATGAGATGGCGGACGTGAAGAGGATCTACCTCACAGACATGGAGATGTCGTTGGCAGAGGAGCTGGCGACCAAGCTGAAGAAGGCAATCGTCGTCGAGGACGTGGAGGAGGAACTCTACCACTGCGACCTGGTCGTCGAGGCAGCATCCCAGGATGCGGCACGTCAGATCCTCCCCAAGGTCGTCGCCAGGGGAGTCGACGTCATGACCATGTCCGTCGGTGCACTCGTGGACGATAACTTCAGGGAGGCTGTCTTCACCAAGGCCAAGGAGTGCGAGTCCCGTATATTCATCCCGTCCGGAGCCGTCTGCGGCACGGATGGACTCAGGTCATCCGCCGTCGGAGAGCTGGAGGCGGTCGAGCTGATCACCACCAAGGGGCCCAAGAGCCTCGCAGGTGCACTCTACGTCACCGAGCACAACATCGACCTCGATTCCATCAAGGAGCCCACTGTCATCTACAGCGGACCCGCGAGGGAGGCCGTCCAGGAGTTCCCCAAGAACGTCAACGTGGCAGCCACCGTCAGTCTCCTCGGTGTCGGATTCGACAAGACGAAGGTCACCATCGTCGTGGACCCCAACACCCACAGCAACTCCCACGAGCTCAGGATCAAGGGCGAGTTCGGAGAGATGACCTGCCACACATACAACGTCCCCTCACCAGACAATCCCAGGACCTCATACCTCGCGGCCATGTCCGCTATCTCCGCCCTGAAGAGGATCGTCAGGAACGAGTGGATCGGTATCTGATAAACATCACAACAATGCCGGGCATCCCCCGGCAACATTTTATTTCATCCTTTTAGGATTGCCTTTCATGCCTGAAACAAGGGCCGAGAGGCTCATTTCCAATGCAGAGGACATGGACGCCATAGTCATCGTGAATGACGGCGAGCCTTTCCTCGATTCCACATTCTGGTACCTCACCGAGCAAAACTCGGGGGTCTTCGAGGGCTCCTTCGCCGTCGTCGGGAAGGATGGTTCCCTGGATGTCATCGTCAGCATCCTCGAGAAGGAGGCCGCCAACGCCGGCAAGGGGGAGGTCCATGTATACCATAACCGCGAGGAGCGCGACAACTTCCTGAAGGAGGCTCTGAAGGGATGCTCCAAGGTCGGTTTCAACACCCATTCGGCCACATATGCAGGGGTCCAATACGTTAAGAAGACCGTCGAGGGCATAGAGGCGGTGGATGCCGGCAAGGCCATCGGTGCGACAGTCTCTATCAAGGACGCCAAGGAGATCGAGGCCACCAAGAGGGCCTGCGCCATATCATCACAGGTTGCAGGCGAGATTCCCGACATGCTGTCCGAGGGGGTCTCCGAGAAGGAGGTCGCCTCCAGGATGGATAACAGGATGCGTGAGCTCGGAGGCACGGGCAATGCGTTCGACACCATCGCGGCATTCGGTGCGTATTCCTCCGAACCCCATCACATGCCCTGTGATTACAAGCTGAGGAAGGGCGACACCGCGTTGTTCGACTTCGGAACCAAGTTCGACCGTTACTGTTCCGACATGACCCGTACGGTCTTCCTCGGAAAGCCCCCGGAGATCCTGGAGAGGGCGTACGAGGTCGTCCGTGAGGCACAGCTCGCAGGTATCGCCGAATACCATGACGGTGCGAAGGCCAACGCTGCCGACCTCGCAGCCAGGAAGATCATCGACGAGTCCGAGTTCAAGGGCAAGTTCATCCACTCCTTCGGTCACGGGATCGGGATGGAGGTCCATCAGGACATCTCCGTCTCCCCCAGGTCGGAGCAGATCCTCCGTGCGGGGAACGTCGTATCCGCCGAGCCCGGAATCTACATCCCCGGTGTCGGTGGCATAAGGATCGAGGACACATGTCTCATCACGGAGAACGGATGCGAGATCCTCACATCGTTCGACCACTCGTTCACGGTGATATGATGCAGATGGCAGTCATGCAGGCCGACCAGGTCCAGGACCATCTGGCATCCGCCGTCGACAGGATGCAGGAGCTGGGGGCGGAGTTCTCCGATGCCAAATCGCAGACCGTGAGGGTCACCGGTGTCAGTTCACTCAACGGGAATCTCCGCCAACTGGTGGAGAAGGGTACCGGCGGAGTGTGCCTGAGGGCATGGATCGGAGGGAGGTGGGGATACGGAACCGTCACCTCGTTCGACAGGAAGGACATAATGTCCGCTGCCGAATCCGCCGTGAGGAACGCCATGGGCGAGAGGAAGTCCGATCTTAAGCTGGAACCCGCATCCGTGAGGAAGCACCTGAAGGCCGATGTGAGGATCCATCCCGATTCCGTCGATCTCTCTGAGAAGATCGATACCGTCCTGGAGTTGGACAAGGCCCAGGCCATCGACGACAGGATCATCAACCGCATGGGTTCCTACTCCGAGGAGATCAAGGACAACTGTCTCGTGAACTCCGTTGGATCGGACATCAGCTGGCAGGAGGTCCGTACGCTCTGCAGGGCCATGTCCGTCGCCGCCGATGGCCAGAGGATGGAACGCTACTACGACGGGCCCGACAGCACTCTGGGTTACGAAGTTGTGAAGGACGCGGACATCGAGGAGATCGGAAGGGTCACCGCCAAGGAGGCCATAGCCACCCTCTCCGCCGACAGGGCACCCTCCGGAAACCTCACGGTGATATCCGATCCGATGGTCTCCGGACTGCTCGCACACGAGGCCATGGGACATGCATCCGAGGGTGATGAGATCACCAAGAGGAGGTCCTTCCTCACCGATGCGGTGGGAAGGAAGGTCGCGTCCGATGTGATCTCCATGTACGACAACGGAACCGTCCGCGGTGCACACGGGTCCATCCCGTTCGATGACGAGGGGACCCCGTCCTCATGCACGCAGATCATCGACCACGGGGTCTACACCGGATACATGCACAGTCTGGAGACGGCATCCCAACTCGGATGCAGGCCCACCGGCAACGGAAGGGCTGAGAACTACGGCAAGAGGGCCTGGGTCAGGATGACCAACACCTACTTCGGTCCCGGCGAGTGGGACAGGGACGAGCTCATAGCAGACACCAAGGACGGAATCCTATGCGACAAGATGGTCAACGGAATGGAGGATCCCGTCGGAGGATGCTTCGAGGCAAAGTGCCTCAGGGGATTCCTCATCAGGAACGGTGAGATCGTGAAGACCCTCCAGTCGTTCACACTCACCGGGAAGTCTGTCGACATCCTCTGCTCCACCGATGCGCTCACCAAGGAGGTCATCCTCGATGGCGGGATGTGCGGGAAGGGGATCGAGGACTGGGTCAGGGTCTCGTCCGGAGGTCCGTTCATGCGTGCCAGGATGATCGTGGGGGGAGGACAGTGATCCACTCCATAGCAGACAGGGCGATGCAGTCCCTGTCCAGGTATCAGCAGGCGGAGGTCTACGCCTCCGAGGCCGTCGTGCACACCGTGTACATAGATGATTCCAAGATCAGCAACATCGAGACCAAGGTGGACCGCGGTATGATGGCCCGCATGGCCGAGGGCGGAAGGCAGGGTAAGGCGTCCGTCTCTCTGAACGGGGATTCATCGGCAGACGAGTGCATCAGGATGGCCGAATCCGTTTTGAGATACTCCCCGAAGAACCCCGAGTTCAAGGGATACGCCGTACCCGGACAGGCCAGGATCGCAGCCCCCGATGTGTGGGATCCGAAGGTCGAGAACATCACGCCCGACGACCTCAGGGAGATCGCCAAGGTTCTCATAGAGAACTGCAGGGTGAACATCCCCCGTGCACAGATCCGTGTTTCCACGAACGTCGGATGTACCATGAACAGCAACGGCGTGGACGTGTCCCACAGGAGCACCCTGGTCTACGGACATTTCACATCCATGGCCGTCAGGGACCATCCCGGAGAGGGGATGGAGACCTTCCACGGAACCCATCTCGACCTCGACCCCGTCGTCATCGCCAACGCCCTCTCGGACAAGGCTGAGGCGGCCGCGGTCTGCAGGGAGTTCAAGGGAAGCGAGAGACTCTCCATGATCCTGCCGCCCAGCGAGTTGGGTGACATGATGATGTCCGCTGTCGGTTCGGCGATCGATGGGGAGAACGTGAAGTATGGAAGGAGTCTCTGGAAGGATTCCATCGGGAAGGAGGTCGCGTCCAAGTGCCTGAACATCACAGACGATCCCACTGTCAGGGCACCGTTGTCCTGTGTCTTCGACGATGAGGGAACCCCCACCGAGAGGCGCCCCATCATAGAGGGAGGGGTCCTGAGATCGTTCATAAGGGATTCCTTCTGCGGTGACAGCACCGGAAACGGTATGCGCAGGTCCAGTGTGGAGGCCCAGGGTGCCTATGAGCGCACACCCGTGATCAAACCGTTGAACCTCACCGTTTCACCCGGTTCCATGTCCAGGGACGACATAATAGCACAGACGGACAACGGTATCCTGGTCGAGAAGTTCGCATGGCCTGAGGCCGACGAGCTCACCGGAAGGTTCGGACTCAACGTCAGATGCGGTTATATCATCAGGAGGGGTGAGATCGTGGAGACCATCAACAACGCGCTACTGATGGGTAACATGATCGATGCGGTGGCCAACATCGAGGCCATCGGTAACGATCCCAAGCAGATGGGCGTCATAAGCGTGCCCACGATGAGCTTTTCCGGTACGGAACTCGTGGGTAACTGAGAAAACGTTTTAGGGGGGACCATCCCC
>JBJEIK010000252.1:0-5735 GCA_051876975.1 Candidatus Methanomethylophilaceae archaeon | reverse complement strand
TTGAATCGTGCTGACGAAATGTTGGATTCCGAATAATCCACACCGAGAACAAATGAAGATGGATACTTCTCCGCGATCAAGAGGGAATGGCGACCCCTCCCGCAACCGGCATCGATAATCCTTTTTCCATCGAATGAGCAACAAATGGACCCCAGAGCTTCGATCTCCTTGGAAGCGTGCCTCGCCCAGGGATGATTCTCCATATCCATCCGCCCATAGGCATCCCTTAGATCATCCTCTGAGAAATGCTGCATGGCCCTATCCTAATCAAAGGATAATTGTTCACATCCTCTTACAGCCTCTGAGGAGCCACTCTCCGATGGACTTGATCCCGTACTTCAGAGTGGCCTTGGGACCGCGACTGTCGCTGTCCACTCCGAGGATCCCGCCAGACATGATGCACTCGACCGCCTCTTGCCAGTTCCCGATGGTATCGGGAAGGATGACATATCCCTCGCCTATGTGCCTGGGGGTGTGTGCATCGCTTCCGGCGGTCATCGGTTTGCCGATCCTCTTGGCGAGCGCCAGGGAACGTCTGTTGTCCTTTGGGACGGAACGTCCATTCCTAGCCTCGATCCCGTCGAAGGGATAGTCCAGGGTGTTCTTCTCCCCGAGACCAGACCACCACCTGTAGGGGTGTGCGGCGATGGCGAAACCGCCGGCCTCGTGGATCCTGTCGATGGTCTCCTGGATGGAGAGTCCCCTGGGGATGAGCCTGTCTATCCCCAGGGCGACTATGTGTCCCTCCGAGGAGGATACCTCCTCGGCAGGGATGATTATGACCTTCCCGTTGTCCTTGAGCACGTCGTAGGCCTCGAAGCTGTTGTGATCGGTGACCGCAACACATCCGATGCCATTGGCGACGGCGTACTCCACCAACTCCTCGGGAGTGGTCCTCCCGTCGTTGGAGTAGCAGGTGTGGACGTGGAGGTCGGCCTTCATAGGACGTTCGCACCGTCCTGGATGTCACCGTCGATGGTGGCGTAGCAGCCCTTTCCGTCTCCGAGGATCATCACATCATCACCGTCTATGACGGCTATGACCACCTTGGGGGCATCGGCGGGCATGTCGACTCCCATGGCCTTTCCGTCGACCACATGGACGGTCTTCATGACGACCTGCTCCACATGCTTGGTCTCGATGCGGCTGCTGGTTCCCTCGACACCGCAGTCGAACCTGGTACCGTTGGGGATGTCGCAGGAGGGTGCGAGCAGGTGCACGGTGTCCCCGCCCATGTTCTCGTCGTCGGCGGCCGTGAGCATTCCCATGGACTGGACCCCGCGGAACTTGGCGGGCTTCAGGTTGGAGATGACGATGAGCCTCCTGCCCATCATCTCCTCGGCGGTGTAGCGCCACTTGAGGTTGGTGACCAGCTGCCTGGGCTCCCCCTCACCGCAGTCCACCTTCAGGACGAACAGCTTCTCCGCATCGGGGTGGTCGCTGACCTCCACGACGGTACCCACCCTGAGGTCCATCCTCCTGAACATGGCGAACGGTCCGGCGGGTGCGGCCTGGGGCTGCTCCTTGGGCTTATCCTTCTTCTCCTGCTGCTGTTTCTGTTCCTTCTTCTCGTCTTCCATCTCGATCTCGACCTTCTTGTAGACGGGGATGGGTTCCCTGAGCTCCTGTCCTGCCGGGAGGGGCTCTGTGGCCGCAGAGAGTCCCACGGTCTCGGGGGTTCCGTCGAATCCGAGGTATCCCCAGATGGTCTCGGACGACTTGGGCATGAAGGGCCATGCCATGATGCTCAACGCCTTTACGATGCGGAGGTTGTCGTTCATGACGGCTCCGCACTGGTCCTTGTCGCTCTTGACCAGGGCCCAGGGCTTAACGGAATCGAAGTACCTGTTTCCGAAGTGGGCCAGGTCCATGACCACCTTGATGCCCTTCTTGAAGTCGCAGGTGGAGAGGCATGCGTTGTACTCCTCCAGGGCCTTGGCGATGGCATCGGTGACCTCCTGGGATCCGGATGCCACCTCGGGGATGGAACCGAAGTTCTTCTTGGTGAAGCTGAGGCACCTGTGGTAGTAGTTTCCGAGGTTGGCCACCAGCTCGTTGTTCACCTTGGTCTGGAAATCGTCCCAGGAAAACTCGGAGTCGTGGGTGTCCGGCATGATCGCCGACAGGTAGAACCTGACGACATCGGCATCGTACTTCTGGAGAACGGAGGGGACATCTATCGCGCCTCCGCGGCTCTTGGAGAACTTGCCTCCGCCGATCATGAGGTACTCGTTGGCGGGGATGTCGTAGGGCAAATCCATGTTCCCGATTCCCATGAGGATCGCGGGCCAGATGATGGAGTGGAACGGGATGTTGTCCTTTCCGATGAAGTAATAGTGCCTCACCTCGGGGTCCATCCAGAACTCCTTCCAGTAGTCGGGCTTGCCGATCTTCTTGGAATACTCGACGGATGCGCTGAGGTATCCGATGACGGCCTCGAACCAGACGTAGATGACCTTGTCCTCCCATCCCTCGATCGGGATCGGCACTCCCCAGGCCATGTCCCTGGTGATGGCCCTGTCGTAGAGGCCGTCCTCCAGCCAGTTCTTTGTGAAGGCCTTGACGTTCGATCTCCAGTAGTCCTTCTCGGAGACGAACTTGATCAGATCGTCCCTGAAGGCGCTGAGCTTCAGGAAGAAGTGCTCGGTGGGCCTGATCTCGGGAGTTGAGTTGCACAGGGTGCAGTAGGGTTTGAGGAGGTCCCCGGGCTCGAATGTTGTACCGCATGCGTCGCACTGGTCGCTGCGGGTCTTCTCCGCACCGCATTTGGGACAGATCCCCTCGACGTAACGGTCGGGGAGGAAACGTGCGCATTTGGGACAGTAGTACTGGTTGGTCTCCTTCGTGTAGATGTATCCCTTGGACTTCAGGTCGAGGAAGATCTCCTGCGTGACCTTGAAGTGGGTCTCGCAGTGGGTCTTATTGAAGAGGCTGTACTCGATCTCCATGTCCTCGATGGCCTTCTTGTTGATCTCGTGGAACTTGTCCGCGTAGGCCTCGGGGGTCATCCCGCACTTCTCGGCGGAGACGGTGATGGGGGTGCCGTGCTGGTCCGAACCTCCGACCATCAGCACCTCGTTTCCCAGGAGACGGTTGTACCTGCTGAATATGTCAGGGGGGAGCAGCGATCCGGCCAGGTGTCCAAGGTGGATGGTACCGTTGGAGTACGGCCAGGCGATGTTGATGCAGACTTTCGACATTTATACCGTGTACTCGAACACGCACGCGATATATACACTTGCGGACAGGCCGGTCCGAACCCACGCGGGTCCTTCCGATGGGTGACATGGGAGACGAGTGATGTCACCCCGATACGGCATGGGATGCGGCAGATTCCCTTCTGAGGCAGATGATGGCGTGGATGCCCATCATCAGTCCACCGATGATCTCGCCGATGGCGAGTGCGCACCATACGGACGTGGTGGTGCCGAACGCATAGGCGGCCGTGGCGAACAATGCCACGAGGAGGATGTTCCTGGCCAGAGAGTTCAGCATGGCACCGTTTGCATGCTGTATCGACTGCATCAGGGAGGAGCCGGTGAATACCAGGGACATCACGGGCATGAAGAGGGCAAAGAAGTACAGCAGGACCGTCATCTCACCTTCGAGATACCGCATATCGGGCGAATGGGTGAAGACTCCGGCTATGGGGCCGGCCAGGAGGGCCATGCATGCGCAGAGAACGATCAGTGAAAGAACGGAGACGATGACCGAATAACGGAACGCATCACGGATCATGTCGAACCTGCGCATCCCGAATTCGGCGGAACAGACGGAGACCATGGCACCTCCCACCGCCTGTCCCGGGATCATGAGGATGTACGCGATCCTCCAAGCAGTGGAGTATATGGCGACCGCGTCGGTCCCTCCGCAGAATATGACGTAGTAGTTCAGGGCGATGTTGAACACGTTCATGAGGGACAGTTCCAACGCCTCGGGGAGTCCGACAGATAATATCTCGCGGATACGGGTGATATCCGGACGGATGTCCCTGCGGTGCAACGAGATGTACGTACTGCCCCTGACGTACCAGTACAGACCCATGAACGACGATATTACGAAGGATATCACCGTGGCCCATGCGGCTCCGGAGACCCCCATGTACAGACCGAAGATCATGATCGGGTCCAAGACGATGTTGACGAGTGCCCCCACGACCTGTATGGCCATGGAGCGTCTGGCGGCACCCTCCCCGCGGAGCATTCCTGATACAACTCCGCTGAGGATGATGAATAAAGACGAGATGTAGATGGGTATCGCGTATCCGAAGCATTCATCCCTCATACCACCGGCTCCCATGAGATCGGTGGTGATGCCCGCGGTGAGGAACAGGAGCAATCCGATGGGGACGGAGACGGTGATGGTCAGGACCAGACCCTGCATCGCTATCCCATCGGCGTTAACCTTGTCCTTCATCCCGATGTTCCTGGCGATGGCGGATGCCACACCGATCCCCAGTCCGTTGCCTATGCCGATGAGGACGCAGTACAGGGGATACACCACGCCGAGGGCGGCCATGGAATCCCCGCCGAGGTCGGAGACCCACAGGCTGTCCACGATGTTGTTCAGCTGCTGGACAAGAAGGGCGACGGCTATGGGGATGCACATGGTAATGATTCCCTTGCGCTGATCCCCAAGCAGGACGTCCACTCCCTCCCCCGACATGTCTCCACCTTATGCCCGTATTGTTATTTCATATTTTCATATATGAAATAATATGAATGTATTATGCGGAAAGCTTCTCAACCAGCACATCCACCTGATCGGGGGTGAGTCCCACCACATCGGTCACATATCCGTAGACGGCGGCGTTGATGTCCACGTCTGAGATGTCGATTGATGTCCAGTCGATGGAAAGGACATCGTCCAACCTCGACGGGTCATCGAACAGGTAGACCAGCCTGTCGAATGTGAATGTCCTGATGAGGTCGTACTCCTCCGAACCTGGTACCACCAGGTGCAGGTTCACGAACGATTGGAGATACCCCTCCACCATTTCCTCCTCCGTTGCCCCGCGGAGGGCCTGGAGCATCATGCACACAGCACCGGTCCTGTCACGGCCCTCGTTGCAATGGACCATGTAGGGACCGTCGTTCTCGATGATCGATAGGAACACATCCTTCAGTCCGTTGTCGTGGAGGAAGTCCTGCGTCATGCCCGGTGCGATGTAGTTCCCTCTGTCGACCAGGCCCTTGCAATAGGAACCGTCGAACTGGGTGGGGCGGTCGTGTATGGATATCTCATCGAAGCCCAGGGATATCAGGAAGGCGATCCCGCGGTCTTCCGCGGCATCATCGACATACGGTGCCCTCGGGTTGACGGCGACGTCCCTGAAGGGATTGCATCCCCGGTACAGCTTCCCGTCCGCTATGCTGCCTCCGGTGACCTGGTAGAAGTTGGCGAGCATCTCATCATCGTCGTAGCGGGAGGGATCGTTGACGATTCCCTGGGAGGTCATCTCAAGCTTGTCGTAGTACGGACATACTCCGACCTTGACGAGATATGCGGTCTCGCCTATGTCCACTGATGGAAGGGTGCCTCCGAACAGACCGACGTGGATCTCCCCGCCGTTGTCGGCGATGAAAGTGTCGTAGAAGCCCAGGGCGTTGTATCCGTTGGTCAGGAGTGAATTGATGTTGTGGATGATGCCGATATCGACATTCACGTAGTCCCCGTAGGAGAATCCGGCGTCTGTCAGGTCCTGCATCGAGATGTCGAGGATCGGGCTGGTGTAA
>JBJEIK010000251.1:0-5747 GCA_051876975.1 Candidatus Methanomethylophilaceae archaeon | reverse complement strand
CCCGTTTCCTCCTGCGGAACATCTTCAACGGTATCGATATCTGCGAGGTGATCCTGGCCCTCGATAGGAAGCACCTGATCATGACGATGTTCGAAAGACCGGACTTTCCCTGAAGAAGGTGATATCGGCAAGATCACCTGCTCCGACGGATACTGGTACAGCAACCCGATGGAGAACGGGATTTCATCGACTCACTGGAGAAACGGTCATACGGCGACAGGATGCTCCGGAAGTAACTACTGGCAACGGTTCGGCATACACCGTGAACCTTTCGGGAAGAATGAGGGGTCTCCCCCTCGGTTTCAGATCGTCAGAGACGGCACCATGGCCATCGCGGCTATGTAGACAACGTACATCGCGAGCAGGATGACTCCCATGGGACGGTCTATCCTGTTCCTGAAACGGATCATCAGGAACATCACCGCGGAGAACACAAGCATCATGGGCAGATGGAAGATCAGCATGCTGTCCGCGATAGGGATGTCCGTGAGCAGGGATCCGACCCCCAGCACGAAGAACGCGTTGAAGATGTTGCTCCCCACTATGTTGCTGACCGCAAGGTCCGCCTCGCCCTTGTGAGCGGCCATGACGGAGATGCACAGCTCCGGGAGGGATGTACCGATTGCCACGACGATGAGTCCGATCAACATATCGGAGACACCGACCATCCTCGCGAGCTCCTTCGCACCTCCGATGAAAAACTGTGCTCCGAAGTACAGCAGGACGAGACCGACGACGACCAGCACTATCAGCATGGGCATGCTCTTCATGAACGACGGACCGTCATCCTCGCCCGCATCTGCGGTGTAGGCCTCCTGACCCTCCTTGTCGTCCTTCTTGAGCCTGTACACCGCGAAGACGAACACGAAAAGGGCACAGAACAATATCAGCCCCTCGAGGAACCCTATCATGCCCGTCATGGCCATCACCGTGACCACGATGGCCGAGAGCATCATCACCGCGAGCTCGAACCTCATGCTCTTGTACTTGGCTGCGAGGGGACCCACCACGGCGGCCAGACCTATGGCCAATCCTATGTTGGCGATATTGCTGCCCACCACGTTCCCTATGATGATCTGCGGGGTATCCCCGCTGACGATGGATGTTATGCACTCCGGTGCCGATGATCCGAAGGCCAGGACCGTGAGTCCTATGACGAAGGGTGCCACACCCAGACGGAGGGCTATACCCTTGGCCCCCCTCACCATCCAGTCGGAGCCGAAATACAGCATCACGATTCCTATCGGGATGCCGAGCAGTATCCAATCCATGTTCCCACCGTACCATTGTAGTATTTATGACTATCAAAAGACACAACGAAAGACCAGAGGTCCATCAAAGTATGTACTCCAGGTGGCATGCCCCGTTCCTGATGTCGAACCGAGACTCGGCACCGTTTATGAACGTCATCCTCGGAGCCTTGTGACCGACATCGGCATCGAAGACCATCGGTACCCCGTACTCGGACAGCACATCCGTGACGACATCCATGTAATCGGAACCCTCGTAGAACAACGGCCTTCCGAACATGAAACCGTTGACACCATCGAACCATCCGTCCTTGGACATGCCGGAGAGCATGGTGCGAATGCGCGCCTCGTCCATCTCATAGGTCTCCATGTACCACACGGTCCCCTCCTTGGAATACAGGTCGTTGAACCTACGGGGTGAGGCGGTGGCCTTCCTGTGGAACCATTCCAGGACGTCCATGCATCCACCGATCAGCCTGCCGGAGAAGGTGGTATCCCCGCAGGACGACCTCCACACGGTGGGTGCCGTGGGGTTCAGGGGTTCCAGACCCGTCACCCTATCGGAAAATCCGACCTCGTGCGCGGGGAACGAATCCTGTGCCTTCCTGGTGCCGTTCAGGAACTCCAGGGATTCGGAAACACTCCTGTGCCAGGGCTCCATGCCGAAATCACCGAAGTTTCCGCCGTACACGGTTGCGATGTCATGCTCCGCCGTGATCTTGAACAGGAGCGTGGTGTTGTCGGAGTATCCCTGTATCCACTTGGGATGCCTCTCCAGGAGGTCCCAGTCCATGTGCAGGAGCATCTCGAACTGGTAGTCGCCGCCCTTGGCGGATATCACCGCACCCACATCCGGATCCTCCAGAAGAGAGTAGAGCTCCCTGACCCTCTGCTCGGCGGGTGCGCTCCTGCCGGTCTCGTCGGCGGTGTAGACATCGGGCGTCTCGACCACCCCGTATCCCATGGATGCCAACTTCTCCCTGGCATGAACAAAGCGTGCGATGTCCGTGGGCTCCGTAACGCCGAATGACGGCGCCGTGACCCCTATTCTATCACCTTCTCTGAGGAAACGGGGAATGATCATGCGTCCCCAATCTCTGCGAACCTACTTTATCCTACGCGACGATGACCCACCCATGGCGATACTGTCTGACAAGGACATAGTCGAGAGCATGATGACCGGATACCTAGGAATCTCGGACTACCACGAGAGGGGACTGACCCCCAACGGATACGACCTGCGCATAGCGGAGATCTCCGTGAGAGGGGACCCCGACATCAAGAGGGAGGGGACCGTTACCATCCCTCCGAGGACGATGTTCTACGTCTCCACCATCGAGAGGGTCAGGATGCCCTCCGACATCTGCGCACAGCTGTGGCTCAGGACCACATGGATAAGGAAAGGGATAATCGGCGCCTTCGGGAAGATCGATGCGGGATTCGAGGGGACGCTGACGCTCGGAGCGTACAACGCCACCGACGACCCCGTGGAACTCCCCATCGGTGAGAGGTTCTGCCAGATGGTGTTCGAGACACTGAACTCCGACACGATCAAGGACTATTCCCAGAGGAGCGGCAACTATCAGGGACAGACCGGGATCACCCTGGAACCCGTCAGGAAGCCTTGACCCTCACCATCGGGATGTGGCAGGACGGGACCTCAGGAAGCTCCTTCAGGTCCACTTTGCAGGACTCTATGTCAAGGGTCTCCGTGACGTGGTACCTCTTGGGGTGGAATACACGGGTCTCGTTGTCCACCCTCCCGATGTAAATCCTTTCCGAAACGGGATCCATCCCCGGACCGGGACGACGGCTCCTGCATTCGTACAGGTACGTGCTCTTGCCCCTGTTCACCCTGACTATATAGGTCATGAAGATGCGTCGCCTTTTGGGTATTTCACTTTTCTGCTGATTCCATCAGCCGTTCTGTAGTTACATTTCGAGGGCATTTCAATGACCGTTAATTGAAAACAGCCTCTTTGAGACGGTTTCCTTTATATCTCATATCGATAGAACACCGCCTCCGGGCATTACAGACAGCCCAGGAGGATGAAAGAGAAATGTCATTCGTCAAGTACATGCATGTCGAACGCATCGATTCCATGGAGGTGGACGGCCTCCTGGATGGGGAGTGCTCCGTGTTCCCGAAGATGGACGGGGCCAACAACGGCATCTACTCCGAGGACGGGGTACTGTGCACCATGAGCAGGAACATCGTCACCACTGGAACCGACGACAGGTTCGCGGTGTTCGCACGGGACCACGAGGGGATCAACAGGTTCATCAGGGACTTCCCCGGGATCAGACTCTACGGCGAGTGGATGATACCCCACACGGTGAGGTCCTACGTCCCTGAGGTGTGGAACGGATGGTTCGTGTTCGACATGGTCGCCGAGGACACGTCCGCTTCATACACTTACACGGACAGGGGCGGGAACACCGGGACGCTGGACTGCGACGGGAGGATGTACATCCCCTACGAAGAGTACGTCCCGATACTGGAGGCATACGGGATCGAGTACATCCCCAGGCTCAAGGTGGTGGAGAACCCGACACGGGAGGAGCTGAAATCCATAGCCAACCACGAGAACACATGGATGATGGGATCCGGCTGCGGAGAGGGCGTGGTGGTCAAACGCTACGGCTACGAGAACCGCTACGGAAGGGTCGTGTGGGCGAAGGTGATCAACTCCACATTCGCGCAGACCAAGGGCGACCTCAGGTCCATGAAGGCCAAGGCCAGGGAGGACGGGAGCACCGTGGAGTACAAGGTGGCCAACGCGTTCGTCACACCCGATGTGGTGAGCAAGGAGTACGACAGACTGAGGGTGGCCTCCGAAGACGGCAGGGTGAATCCCGGACAGCTGCTGGGGACCGTATATCACTGCCTCGTGACGGAATCCATCTGGGATGCGATCAAGAAGTTCAGGATAGACACGATCAGCTTCAAGAACCTGAGACGCGAGTGCGAGTACAGGGTGAAACTTGTCCGTCCAGAGGTGTTCGGACTGGATCCGGAGGACTTCGAAGAGGGATCAGAGCTTCCTGATGTCCATTGAGTAGACGCTCATGGTGGGGGAGTACGTCTTCAGTTCGGATGACGAGATGGAGATCCCGTGGCCCAGCTCCCCCATCTCCCTGACCAACGAATCGCAGAAAGAGGGGAACTCCTCCCTCTCTATGATCTTGTACATGTGGGCCACACCACCGGACTTCAGCCTGTCCATGGCATAACGCAGGAACCTGTCAGCGATCTGCGGAAGGTTCATGATGATACGGTCCGCCATGGGAAGGTCGTAGATCAGTTTGGAGGAATCGCCAGTCATGGGGACGATCTGCCTCACATGGTTCTTCTCGGCGTTCAGACGTGCGAAGTGCTCCGCCTCGGGATTGAGGTCTATGGAGTAGACGACCTCGGGGTTGGCGAGCCTGCATATCACGGTACCGAAGGGTGCCACACCGGCGAACATGTCGATTATGACCTCTCCGTCCCTCACCAGCGATGCTATCCTGGACCTCTCCGTGGAGAGCCTCGGATTGAAGTACACGCGGGACGGATCGGTGTACAGCCTCACACCGAACTCCTTGTGGACCGTCTCGGATGAGCCTGTACCTGCAATCTGCTCCAGATCGCGGATCCTGAACTCCCCCTTCACACCGGAATCGATGAACACCGTACGCAGACTGTGATTGACCTTGAGCAGAGCATCACCGATCGTGTTCTTGTATGGGATGAGCTCGTCGGGGAGCTTTATCATGGCCACATCACCGACCACGTCGAAGGAACTCGGGAGTATCTCCCTCAGTTCACCCGGAACCTGGGCGACATCACGGTAATCCGTGGGCCTGTGACCCTGCTCCTGCATCTCCGCATCCACCACATCATAATCATCGAAGGCGTCGCATAGGATGGGTATCAGAAGGAAATCGCCATCCGCACGTATCCTGGAATCGAGATCGAGATTCCCCTCGGCGGCGAGCCTGGATCTGACGGGCTCACCCTCTTTCTTCGGAACACGTACGCAGCGGGTCATGGGTGAGGGGAAGACGGACGGATATAAAAGGGGAGGAGAGGAAAGGGTTATCACCCATCACCATCGGAAAGAAGGAGACGGGTGATTGGGAATGGTTCAAAGGGTGTCGTGTCCCCTGCGCACCCTCTTCGGAAGGACGAACAGTTCCCCGTCCTCATCGAATCCAACTGATGCGTTGACATCGTAAACCTTCTCTATCAGTTCGGGGGTGATGACCTCCTTGGGCTTACCGATGCCCATGATCTCACCCTTCCTCATGATGATGCACAGGTCGCAGTACCTGGCCATGAGCGAGATGTCATGCTCGGCCACCAGGATCGTCATGTCCTTCTTGACCATGGCGTTGAGGTACTCCATCACATCCAGCTTGTACTTCATATCCAAGTGGGATGTGGGTTCATCAACCAGCATGAGTCTCGGCTCCTGGACGTAGGCCTTGGCGATGAGGACACGCTGCATCTCA
>JBJEIK010000250.1:0-5761 GCA_051876975.1 Candidatus Methanomethylophilaceae archaeon | reverse complement strand
AAGTTCTCACTGCCAACCGATCTGACCTGTCCCCACTGCAATCAGAGCAAGATGGGCGGTAACGCGGGATCCAACCCGTTCCAGGACCTTCTGGGGAGCCTCGGCGGGATGCTCGACGTGGCAGTCCCCCAGGCGACCGCGGGAAAGGAGAAGGTCAACACCACCCGTACCCGCGACGGTGTGGAGGAGACCGTGGTCTTCGAGCGTGCAGGCGACAAGATCAGGATGCTGGACCAGAAGGCCCTCGACAAGAGGGGCGAGCTCCAGCGCACATCCAATGAGAAGGTCCTCGTCAAGCTCCGCAGGGACCCCTTCGTCCTGGCCACCGGTGCATCCGAGACGGAGCTCCTGGGGGATGTGAGGCACGACCCCTACGGAGGACACGAGAAGCTCGGTTCCCCCGCTTACGAGAGGATCGTCGCCGGTTCCATCCATGAGGCCCATGAGGGTGTCCTGTTCATCGACGAGATCTCCCATCTCGGGGATCTCCAGAGGTACATCCTCACAGCCATGCAGGAGAAATGCTTCCCCATCGTGGGTAGGAACCCCCAGTCCGCCGGAGCCAGTGTCAAGGTGGACGACGTCCCCTGCGACTTCATCCTGGTCGCCGCATGCAACATACAGGACCTGGAGAACATCCTGTCCCCGCTGAGGTCGAGGATCATCGGTAACGGTTACGAGGTCCTTGTGGACATTGCCATGCCGGACACCTCCCGCAACCGTGCGAAGTACGCTCAGTTCGTCGCCCAGGAGGTCAACCTGGACGGACACATCCCCCACGCCACCATAGAGGCCGTGGAGCTCATCATAGCCGAGGGAAAGGTACGTGCCAAGGCCGACGGCCAGGGCAACTCGCTGACCCTCAGGCTCAGGGAGCTCGGAGGACTCATCAGGGCGGCAGGGGACATCGCGGTCATGGAGGATTCCCAGTACATAACCGCCGATCACATCAGGCGTGCCCTCAGACGTTCCCGTACCGCCGAGGACCAGATACGCGAGAGGTACGGTTCCTACAACAAGGGACTCGGGAAGGATGTGTCCTCGTCTCAGAAGGAGAGGTCCCAGTACTACTTCCAGACGGAGCATGTGGACGACAACATGTTCTCCTGAGCCCGTCATCCAAAACATCTTCCAAACCTCCTTATCGTTCCTCCGAACGTGCATCGCAAATTCTGAAATACGGTATCGGAGATTCCCCGACGATGAGTCCGTACCGTCTCTTGGCACTTGTTCCGATGGTGGTCGTCCTGGCCCTCATCCTGGCCCCTTCCGCTGATGCGGCCAAGGATACCGAGGAGAAGCCTCCGGCCCCGTGGGAGCTCTATCCGGATGCGGACTACATCGTGACCGCGGCCGAGGACGGTTCGGTCCTGTTCTCCTTCTGGGAGGAGACCGAGGTCACCGAGGAGACCCCCGAGGGGATAAAATGGACCACCAGGACCTATCCCTCCGGTTCCGATATCACCGTCTCCAGGTGGTCACAGGTGGATCCGCCATCCATCGGCATAGTCTTCGACGGTGCCACGGTGGACGATCTGGTGGTCATCCAGGTGGACGATTCCGGGATCCGGGACAAGTACGTCTCGGTTAATTTCAGGATGGTCTCCGGTTACATCGACAGCCTTTCCCTTGTATCGGTCAACTATTCCCAGCAGTCCGCACTTGGGAACGACTATGATTACTCCATGTTCAATCCCATCGATGAGGCTGTGATAGTCCTCGATGGAGGGAGGATAGGCGACTTCATACCCACGGCACACATGGTCCATGTCGAATCCATGTCCGTTTCCATCGGATCTTCCATGACCGTGGACCGTTTCTATACGACGGGACAGAACGGAAGGTACGGTGATGTCGACATAATGCTCCTGGGAGGTACCGTGGGATACATGGCCAACATGAAGTCCAGGATCGGTACCATATCGTATTATATGGAGCATGGGACGGTCAGGTACATGGCCATCGGAGCGGATACAGAGGCCGGTGACAACTATAAGGGCCTGCAGTATGCATGCACCTCGTATGTCACAGGTGATGTCGATGTCTACATCGGCCCCACCGTCAACGTCGGCTATCTCATCATGGGCGGGGGTATAACTAACAATCCCAACATCCTATGGAACGGCACCGTCGTCCAGGACACGCCTGTGAGGAACGTTTCCATCGAGGCCGGTGATTACACGGTTCACGCCGATACATGCTTCATGAATGAGAAGCGCACCCATTCCTTCAAGTTCTCGTCGTTCAAGGTGGAGGGTTCTCCCGGAACCTCCACGATCAGTCAGAGCTACAAGGCGGAGGATGGTTCGAGCATGCCGGTCTATGGGGAGGACGGTATCTGGATGGGTACAAGCTACATCGGTCTTCCCAGCGGAACGTCCCTTTTCGTGAACTCCGTGCTGGTGGTGAATCCGGATGGGGTGTTGGACATCTCCGTCGGTGGAAGGCTCGTCATCACGGAGCACATGGTCCTCCAGGGGACGGTCAACGCCGTCGGTGAGTTCGTGAACAACTCCGTGGTGGAACTGAGGGACAACGGCGAGGTGGTGGGAAGCGTCTCCGGTGACGGTTTCATCGCCGACTACATAGTCAGTCAGACCACCGGTTCCAGCATAAACATCATGTCCTCCTACGATACGGTGATAATCAGTCAGCAGAACTCCCGCTATGTCAGCGAGATCGATGCATTGCTCAAGAGCGGGCAGTGCAAGGTCAGGATATCGCTTCAGTATTCTGGAATGGCCTTCGGCAGCGACACATTCATGATCAGTCTCAGGGAGGTCAACTTCAACGAATCCTTCACGGGGGCCTACACCCTCCATGTGGAAGGCATCGACCCATCGCTTCTCGAGATATGCAGTATCAGTGTGGATGTTCCCCTCAGTGTTCCTCTTGGGTACGAGGTGAAGGTGTACTACTACGGTTCCGGTTCATCGGATCCGGTCGAAGTGGAGTGTGACTCTCCCCAGTACGGTCAGATAGAGTTCCACACCAACCAGGTCGGGCTGTTCGGTATCATGCTCTCATCCACCGATCAGCCAACCGAGGTACAACCTCGGGAGAACATCCTGGAGATCGTCATCCTGTTGATCGGAATAGCCGTCGTGAGCATCCTGATGGTGTACACCGTGTTCTATTTCAGAACGAAGTGAAGATGATCCCAGGTGTGCCGTATACCATGCGGTATCCGTCACCGCCGTCGTTGTAGAACGATTGGAGGTACTCCGTTTTCACGAATCCGTTCTTCTCGTAGAAGCGGATGGCGTTGGAGTTGGTCACCCTGACCTCCAGCTGGATGGTGGACATGCCCTCCATCATACATCTTCTGCGGAATGCCTCCAGGAGTTGTGTCCCGACACCCTGTCCGCGGTGGTTTCCCGCTACAGCGAAAAGGGATATGGAGGCCCTACCTCCGTCGAGGCGGGAACCGCAGATGGCCCCAACCGGGTTGCCGAGAAAATCCTCGGCGATGAACTGACCGGTGGGCCATTGCATGCGGAAGAAGTTTATGACATCCGGGGAGAAGTAGTCGTCCAGATTACTGTTCATAATCGAGAACACCTTGTCTGTGTCCCACTCCCCGGCCTGTCTTATCATCGCCATGATATCATCAGCGGTGCTTCAGTGCGGCTCCGATTATTCCGAGGATTATGACGATTATCGGGATGATGTAGTATCCGTAATCATCGATCATCTTCTGGATGTCGAACTCTTCTCCATCCGTGGCGGAAGAATCGGAATCCTTATCGGTGTCTGTCGGTTCTCCTCCCACGTAGTATGTAATGCCGGGTGTGGTCTGGGAGATTCCCGCAGAGTTGGTTACGGTCACCTTGAGTTCATGGGCTCCGTCTGCAGGCTTGTACGCAACACGGGGAACATTCGTGTCCTTCTCTCCACCGTCTCCGAAGACCCAGTGATAGGTGTATGAATCCGATGCTGGGGATACGGTCACACTGAATGTGACCTCCTCGCCGGATTTGTACGATGTTTTGATCTCCGAGATGTCCACACTGAACCCATCATAGGTGTAGTTCCTGGAGAAGTCCCTGTTGAAGGCTGCCGCAAAGTAGTCTGCAACCTCTTTGGAATTGATTATGACTCCCGACTCTCTGTTGTTCTCCACTGATGTGGGGGTCCAGTTGATGGAGGTCACCAGCACCAGGTCGTCTCCGATGACCCCTTTGTTGTGTACATAGGGTGTTCCCATGGTGGCGGCTGAGATCAATGTGCTGGAATTGATGAGGAGAACCTGTTGTTCAGCATCAGCCTTGGAGCTACTGCTCATTCCCTCGCCCAGTATGAATTTGGCATCCATTCCGGGGTTTGCAGAGGCCTGTCTTGCCATCATCATGACAGGTGATGTCTCTCCGAGATCTGCATAGTAGTTGGAAAGGCTCTGTTGCTGTGAGTATACACGTTCGGTGGCGTTGGTGATGACGTATTCTATCGCTTCATAGGAATTGTCGTTGGAGAGGACAGGTGTGATGGGGGCGGTGTATGATGTGAATGTGGCCGTCTCCGGTGCCTTGTATGTCAGTGTGGCGGGTGAAACCTGTGAGTATTTGCTATTGAAATCATAGGTATCTCCGTAATCCACCGAGTTGTCGTTGTCGAACACAGCTTTCATGTACTCAGCATAATCGGAGTTCTCGACGATTACTCCCCATCCGCGGTTTCCATCGTTTCCCTTGTATGGATCATCATCGAGTGAACCGTTGCAGTTTGAAGCACTCCAGTTCTCGGATGTGATGATGACTGTCTCCATATCGATGATGGCGAACTTTGCATGGACATTCTCGAATCTGTCCACATCGGTACCACCAATGAACCTCACTTCCCCTCCTGCGTTTATGAGTGCTTTCATATTGGAGGCGAACTGGGGTACCGTGTTGCCCACAGGTGCCCCCTCGTGGAGGATCGTTACTTCCACGCCTCTCTCCTCGAGTTGGATCAGGAGAGCATAGATGTTGGGGCTTCTGAGTTCATACATCTCGATGAACACCGATTCCTGAGCCTTCTCCAGTGCCTGGTAGATCGGGATTCCACCGCTGTCAGGGAACAGGAAGGGTGTGACGGTTGCGGTGTACTTGTCCACTTCCAGGGGATTCTGGGTTTGTCCGGGTATGATCCTGATCTCAATCCAGTCCGCAGCTGAGTCTGTGTCGTTCCCGTCTATCCTTTGAAGGAAGTATTTCGTACTCTTGATGACGGATGAACCGCTCCAGATCTCCTTGTCGTCGATGACCTTGCTTCCGAAGCACATGGCATCGATGATCTTCCCATCCGGGTTGTACAGGTAGATGTCGTCCCCGTCTTTAGCGGGATTGAATGATCCGCTTCCCTTTGTAGTGATGCCGACAGAGTTCTCACCGATGTGATAGACATTATCGTGGTTTGTGAACGATGTCTCGGTCACGGTCAGGGCAAGTGTCACCGTCTCCCCTGCCGATAGTTTGAATGATTTTGAAAAGGTTATCGATCCCTCTCCGTCTGATATGACGTAGTCCTTGAGATCGATTGTCGCTGTAGAGTAGTTCTTGAGGCTGACCCCTTTGTCGTTCACCGCACTGACCTCATAGAGCAGGACTCCGTTGGTGGATCCTGCGGCATCAGAGGATTCGCAGTCGGCTGCGACAGGGACCATGCATGCGAGCATCACGAATACCGCAATGCAGGCTATGAGTTTCCTGTGTGCATCCATAGATGGGTGAATGTTATGGAGGTTAAAGAAACAGTCTGTTTACAAAGAATCAACCATCGG
>JBJEIK010000249.1:0-5807 GCA_051876975.1 Candidatus Methanomethylophilaceae archaeon | reverse complement strand
AGGTCGGAGAAGGGTGATCGGGACCCATGGAGGGCCCCTGTGGTTTGACGGGACTCAGATATCCCTGAAAAGTGTGGCGTACTCCATCTTCTTGGCGCCGAAATAGTCCCTGCAGTACTTCGCTGTCTCCTCGGGAGGGAAGTGCTTGCAGGAGAACACGTCGATGAACGCCCTGTCGGTGTCCTCGGCGAAATGTCCCGCGATGCAGGATGTCTCTATGAGCTGGATGAGCGAGTACCCCTCGACCTTGGGCTCTGCACCGAAGCGGACTGCGATGGGCTCACCGTATCTCTTCATGTCGATGTGCTTGGCCAGATCGATGGCGAACTGCTTGATGTATTCCCCGTCCGAGATCTTCTGGTGGTCGCACTCGCCGAGATCTATGGCGATGTGGAGACCCCACTGCTTCTCGTCGTTGTATTTCTTGATGGACTCCTCATCGCTGAGGAGCGGACCGGAGTACGGGCTCATGCTGTACACTATGTCACCTGAGGGCTGAAAAACCCCTGAGCCGATGTTAAATTATCCCACTATTTCAAAAGATTCCCACATCCAGAAAACTGGTGTCGGGTGAGCGACAAACACATGTCGCAAGTATCTCCCAGGAGTCAAAGATGTTGCGTTGGTTCGCAATCCATTAGTATGCGGAAAAACTCGCAACCACCATGGATACCGAGACCTCGAAGGTGTACTTCACCGATATGAGATGCGAGAACGGAGACAGCCTTCTCGCCAAGACCGAGAGGGTCGCACGTGCCGCCGGCATCTGCGACATCGACATGGAGAAGAAATTCGTCGCCATCAAGATGCACTTCGGGGAGCTCGGGAACCTTGCCTTCCTCAGACCCAACTATGCCAAGGTGGTGGGCGACCTGGTGAAGGAGAACGGCGGGATACCCTTCCTGACGGACACCAACACGATGTACGTCGGGAAGAGGAAGAATGCGGTGGAACACCTCGATACCGCCAACCTCAACGGTTTCAGCCCCATGTCCACGGGATGTCAGATCATAATAGCGGATGGACTGAAGGGAACAGACGATGTGGAGGTCCCCATAGACGGTGAATACGTGAAGGATGCCATGATCGCTCGTGCCATAGTGGATTCCGATGTCATCGTCACACTGAGCCACTTCAAATGCCATGAGCTCACCGGATTCGGAGGTGCCCTGAAGAACCTGGCCATGGGATGCGCCTCCCGCAGGGGGAAGGTCGACATGCATGCCGCCAACAAACCCGTGATCGACGCGGATGCGTGCAGGGGATGCGGAGTGTGCATCAGGAACTGCGCCCAGGATGCAATCAGGATCGAGGGGAGGAAGGCCGTACTGAACCCGGAGAACTGCGTCGGATGCGGAAGATGCATCGGTGCATGTCCGTTCGATGCCGTCATGGCGGACTGCGACCAGGACACGACCGTCCTGAACTGCAAGATCGTCGAATACGCCATGGCAGCGGTCAAGGACAAGCCCAACTTCCACATCGCGGTCATCGCGGATGTGTCACCGTTCTGCGACTGTCACGGCGAGAACGACGCCCCGATCATCCCCAACGTGGGGATACTCGCATCCACCGACCCGGTAGCCCTGGACAAGGCCTGTGTGGACCTGGTCCTCAAACAGCCGATCCTCGGGAACTCCATGCTGGCGGCCAACGCCCGCGGTTCCGTACCCAAGGACTACTTCGGATGCATACACCCGATAACCAACTACATCAGCACGTTCGAGCACGCGGAGAAGCTGGGATTCGGGAACACACAATACGAACTGATCACAGTAAGATGATGGATGATGATCTACGGTATATTCGAGATTGGGATGATGCTATGCTTCGCGGCGGCCTGGCCGTTCAACATAACGAGGGCATGGAGGGCGAGGACAGCCGTCGGGACCAGCCCCTGGTTCATGCTGGTCATAGAACTGGGATACATACTGGGGATGATCAACAAGTTCGTGAACGACGACGTGAACTATGTGTTCGCATTCTACGTCCTGGATTTCGTCCTGGTCCTCATAGGATTGGCGATATACGCACGCAACAAGGCAATCGACAGGTCCCGCGGAAGAGCACCTGCGGAATAATCTGATATTCTTATCAGAATAAACAGAGCGGTGAAAACCGCTCTTCTTTTTATATCACATCATTTTCAAACCGGAACATGGAAAACACGGGTATAGGCAGAGATGTGCTGAGAAGGCTCGACCGCTACAAATGGGCGATCTTCGTGACCATGGTCGTCGGCTACTTCTTCGTGTACTTCCAACGCATATCCGTGAGCGTCGTCGGATCGGATATCGTCGAGGAGGTCGGAGGATCCATCGGTGTCCTGAGCACAGCTTACTTCTGGACATACACCATCATGCAGATCCCCAGCGGACTGCTGGCGGACAAGGTCGGCCCCAGGGCAGCCTGCGCAACATTCCTGCTGATCGCATCGATCGGTTCGTTCATCACATTCGTCGGGGACCAGTTCTGGATGATGGTCCTCGGAAAGATCATGATCGCCGCGGGAATGGCGGTCATCTACATCCCTCTGATGAAACTCATCTCCGTATGGTTCCCCAAGCAGGACTTCGCGGTCCTGAACGGGATAGTCATAGCCGTTGGGAACGTCGGTGCCATCGCGGCGAGCGGTCCCCTGGACATGCTTGCGGATGCGATCGGATGGAGGTACGTGTTCATGGTCCTCGGACTGGTCACCCTTGCCCTGGCCATCATCTGCGTCATCGTGGTCAGGGACCACCCGTCCCAGAGGGGACTCCCCTCGGTGGAGGAGGTCCAGTATGCCAAGGACGGAACGAGGATAGAGGAATCATCGGCTGCCAAGATGCCTGTATTCAGAGGACTTGCGGTGGTGGCCTCCGGAGGAAGGAGGTTCTGGTGCTGCGCACTGGCCTACTTCCTGGTCTACGGATCCATAATGACGTTCCAGGGGACATGGGCGATCAAGTACTTCGACAGCGTCTACGACTTCGCATTCGCGGCATCGTGGATGGTCACCATGATCGGTATCGGGAAGATCCTGAGCACGGTCACCATCGGAGCCCTCACCAGCAGGGGGATGCTGAGGTCCAAGAGGAGGACCATGATCACCGGGACCGCATGTTTCGCGGCCATATGGGGAGTGGTGTTCCTGATGGCGGGGGAGATCGATTCCTACTGGTTCTGGTTCGCGATAAGCTTCCTCTTCGGGTTCTTCGGTGGTTTCATGACCCTGTCCTTCACACAGGTCAAGGAATGGTACCCCATAGCCATCTCCGGTACCGCCGTGTCCGGGATGAACATCTTCCTGTTCCTCGGTGCTAGCGTGAGCACATCCATCTCCAGCTTCGTGATAGGCACGACATACTCGTTGGAGAACTTCAGCACCCTCTGGGGCATCATGTTCGTGTTCTCGGTGGTCGCCATGGTACTGATGGTCCTCTCCAAGGAGAAGGGGAAGGACGACCAACTGATCGGTCTCGACAGGATCGAGTGAACCTCGAAAAACGATGACGGGGTGTGGGGAGACCATTCCCCACCCTCGTCGGATTATGCTCCTAGAAACTTAACATTTGGTCAAGAACCGGAAACCGGGAGTATAAACGCCGTTTCCTCTGACACATATCCAAAGGGGTCTGAGCGAACCTATAAAAACAGACACCAACCTAGGGCGCGCCCGATGGAAACCTTAGAGCAGTTGATTTCCAAAGCCGAGACAGGAGACGTGCGTTCCTGTTTCGAGCTCGGGCAGAGGTTCGCGGTCGGCAACGGAACCGACGCCGACGAATCCGAGGCATTCGGATGGTACTACATGGCTGCGAAGAAGGGCTACGGCCCCGCACAGTTCGTCATCGGTACCTGCTACGCCAACGGCATTGTCGTCGACGCGGATGAGGAGGAAGCGGCCATGTGGTACTTCCGCGCCTCCATCATGGGAGACCTTGACGCCTACCGCGCCCTGTTGGACTACTACGTAACGCACGATACACCGGAAGACGGTGCAGTGTTCGAATACTTCAGCAAGAGATCCGAGTCTGAGCCCGAGGCCATGTTCGTCCTCGGAAAGCTCCACGAGCTCGGTGTCGGAACCGCATTCAATCCCGAGAAGGCCTACGAGTGCTACAACGCGGCCTACGAGATGGGTGATTGGAACGGAGCCTACGCCGTCGCCATGAGCAACCTCTACGGACTCGGTGTCCCCCGCGACCGTGCCAAGGGTGCGGCCATGCTCCAGGAGCTCGCCGGATACGGGTGCCCCATCGCCGCCATGAGCCTCGCCAGGTGTTACGAGTTCGGATTCGGTGTAGAGCGCGACCACGCCAAGGCGTTCGAGATCTACAGCGATCTCGCGGACAAAGGGGTCGTCGCCGGCATGTACAACCTCGGAAGGTGCTACATGGACGGTATCGGGACCGAGAAGGACGGCAACTACTCGTACTGCTGGTACGCGGTGGCCGCCTCCAGGGGATCCCGTGACGGATTCTACGGACTTGCTAGATGTTACATGGGAGGTGTCGGCGTCGACAAGAACCGCGACGGCGGACTCGCCTTCCTCAACAAGGCCGCAGAGCTGGGCCAGACCGATGCGATGATCATGCTCGGACAGCTCTACGCCAAGGGTAAGCAGGTTCCCAAGAACAGCACCCTCTCGGCGACATGGTTCAGGAAGGCCGCCGACCTGGGCGACGGATACGCCCAGCTTGTCACCGGTGACAACCTGGCCAACGGCTCCGGATTCAAGAAGGATTCCAAGGCCGCACTGGACTACTACAGGAAGTCCGCCGCACACGGCAACACCGTGGCCTGCTACAACGTGGGAACCGCATACGCACTCGGAAACGGAGTGAAGAAGAACGAGGAAGCCGCCTTCGACTGGCTTAACCGTGCAGCCGAGGACAACTACATGAAGGCCCAGTTCTCCGTCGCCGAGGCATACGCCAAGGGTAGGGGAACCAAGAAGGACTCCGCCAAGGCGTTCGAGATGCACAAGGTCCTGGCCGAGAACGGATTCGGAAAATCCCAGTACCATGTGGCGTACTCCTACTTCGAGGGTATCGGAACCGACAGGAACGACAAGCTCGCATTCGAGTGGTTCTCCAAGGGAGCCGAGAACGGAAACGTCCTGAGCCAGTACTACACCGGCTACTGCCTCGCCAACGGTATCGGAACCAAGGCGGACCAGCAGAAGGCCCTGGTATGGTACACCCGTGCCGCAGAGCAGGGTCACGTCGTCTCCAGGGAGATCGTCGAGGGAGTCACAGGAAAGACCGTCGAGATCAAGCCCGAGGAGTCCCCCTTCGAGTCCTACCTCCGCGCAGCCCAGAACAACGACCCCGATGCCATGTTCATCGTCGGACGCTGCTACCTGGACGGAGTCGGAACCGCGAAGGACGAGGCCGAGGCCAAGAAGTGGTTCAACAAGGGTGCCGCAGCCGGTAACGCAGCCTCCAAGAGGGCCCTCGCCCAGCTGAGGAGACCCGCAAAACAGTGAGTTCAAAACGAGGGGGAGACCCCTCAACTTCCTTTTTTCCCGATCACCCGGATACGACCCGGAGATAAATGGAAGGGCCCGGTCCGAACAGATCCGGACCGATGGGCGTTTTCACAAGACGAATACCGAGACAAGTCCGACCACCACAAGGATGGCGAGACTGATGACGGGCATCGCGT
The DNA here is from genome assembly GCA_051876975.1 of Candidatus Methanomethylophilaceae archaeon. Taxonomy (GTDB): domain Archaea; phylum Thermoplasmatota; class Thermoplasmata; order Methanomassiliicoccales; family Methanomethylophilaceae; genus Methanoprimaticola. The sequence goes on along the minus strand of JBJEIK010000249.1, from coordinate 155 downwards.
TGACGAACTTGTCCTGTTTGGATACCTTTGCGTCCATACCACCGAATCCAGCTCACCGTATAAATTGACTGCTCCGAACGAATCTTGGCAGAGGTTATATGGCTCTTTCTGAAATAAAGTGGGCCAGACTAAAATGACCTGTATCTGGGAAATCG
>JBJEIK010000248.1:0-6007 GCA_051876975.1 Candidatus Methanomethylophilaceae archaeon | reverse complement strand
AGGTCCGTAAGGGACTTTCACCCTCTGGATTCGCCCCATGCTGGGCACACTGCCTACAGTCGCATGCGCGCACGCGCTCACGCGATTAGGGATGTGTCGAAGTCAGGATCCATACAAACCGAGGCAAAAAGTATATCTGGTTGTCCGAACTGACCTGCTATGGTCTGTAGGTTCGAAGATGTTTTGGTCGACATTGAACTGCAGACCGCTTCTCATTCCTTATTCACCGATCACATCGAAGATGCAACCGTATCGAACAGGGGTTGGGAAATGATCTGGGATGAGATCACCCCCTTCAGAATTCAAGGAAGATTCCTTTGAGGAAATGAAGAGAAACCGGAGGTCCAGGCCGTATGACAGACCTGGGATCATTCCTCCGGATCGGATACAACGATCACGGTGCACTGGGCATTCTTCACGATGTAGTTGGAAACGCTTCCGAGGATGAACCTGTCCAAGGGGGACTTGTTGGATCTTCCCACCACGATTGTATCGCATTTGAAGCGTCCCGCGGTCTCCAGCACCGTCTCGTCCGGCCTTCCGGTCTCGATGATGGTATGGACCACTGCACCCTGTGAGGCTGCCTTGCGCTGTGCCGCCTCCATGTACTCGCGTACAGAGGGATCGGGGTCCTCGGGATCCATCTGATCCTTGGATACCACCGTGAGGATGTAGAGGGGTTCATTGTAATTGACGGAGTATCTCACTGCGTAATCGAGGGCCCTCTCCGTGTTGGGCCTCCCGTCGTATGCGATGAGTATTGTCATTGCGCTTCAACACACACATAGCCAGATATTAAAAGTTGGCATCGTCAGGACACACGTGCCGAATGATGCCATATTTAAACTAGTGAACAAGAAGGTGGCCCGGAAGGAGACAGAGTAGTCTCCCGGGCCTAAAAGGTTTAAGAAACCCCGGCTAGACTCAGAGGTCGTAGTTCTTGGGGTTGTAGTTGGGCACAGAGTCCTTGTACTCCTTGGTGCAGTACTCTGTGATCTTGTCGGTGTCGTCAGGCAGGGACTCCAGGGTCTTGATGATGGAGTTGAGGGTGTCCAGCTGCTTGTTGGTCAGTCCGAGCTCCTTGGAGTCGTATCCGGCCTTGATGATCTTGGCACCGGTCAGTCCAGCTGCCTTTGCCCTGAGGTACAGGTCGTTTCCGTTCTCGGCGATGGCCTGTCCGACCATGTATGCGTGGTCGTATGCGAGGACGTATCCCTCGGGTCCCCTGGTCCTGTCAGCGTACATGTACAGGTCCCTGAGGGTCTTCTCCTGGCCGAGCTGGGTTGCAGTGTTCATGAGTGCAGCCTCGTAAGCGATGGATCCGAACCAGCACTGGACGGAGGTTCCACCGAACTCGGGGTGGTACTCGACGGACTCGTTGGACCAGAGGTCGCAAGCCTGAGCGATGAGGTTACCCTGGAGATCGCAGTGTGCGCACTGGCAGTTCTTTCCCTCCTGTGCGGTGGGCTTTCCAGCGATAGCCTTACAGATGATTCCCTCGTATCCGCAGTCCTTGTCGGGTCCGACTGCACCGGACTCCCATGCTGCAAGGGTCCTTGCAGCGGAGATGCACCTGGTGACAGCAGAGAAGGTCTTCTGGACATCGTTGTCGAGGAATCCTCCAGCCATGAACATGGAAACGTTTGCTCCAGAGCAGTTGGTGTCTCCTCCAGCGACTGCCTTGTTCTTCTTGGCGATCTCAGAGAACTCCTGCCAGACGTAGGTCATGTCCAGGGATCCGAGGTATCCGACTCCGAACAGGAAGGCGGTGATGTCTCCGTTGGTGACTGCGTAGTCTGCGAACTCTTTTCCACCGACGGTCTCACAGGAGAGGTTGTCTGCACCGTTCTCACATGCGATCTCTGCGCACTCGAACAGCTTCTCGGGATAGGAGCGTCCTCCCATTCCGGGCCTGAGTCCCTCATCGGCCTCACGCTGGTCGGGGATGGTGTGCCTGACTGCACAGTTGACTCCGTACTCCTCGTGGTATTTCTCACAGATTGCCTTCTGTCCCTCGACGACGGGGGCGGAGAGCTTCTCCTGGTTCATCTGAGAGACCCACTCGGTCTCGAGCTGAACGTTGGGGAATCCTGCGGTGACAGCCCTGTTGAGGATGTCCTTGGAGATGTAGTCGACGTACTCCTTCCTGAGTTTCTCGGGGTCCTTCTCGGTTCCGGGCCTGGGTGCGTAGTTGATCTCGGGGATAACGACGCCTGCTCCGATCTTGAGTCCGAATCCGTAGGAAACGGGGTGCAGGGCTTTTCCGAAGACAAGCTCATCTGCATCTTTGTATGCCATGCTTGTGTACCTTGTAACTGCCATTCAAATCACTCTCCAACGATGTTGTCCCACTCTTCCCTGATCTTCTTCCAGTCGTAGCCCTCGAGCATCTTCTGGGCGAGGACGGGGGTCTGGGGTGCCTTCTCGGAGTAGATTCCGAGGTCGTAAGAGTTGGCGAAGTCCCTGTTGACTGCTCCACCGCATCCCATCATGGGGATGTTGAGTCCGTTCTCCTGGAGTCCCTTTGCGACTGCAGGGAATGCGGTCATGGTGGTGGTCATCAGAGCGGTTCCGGAAATGAAGAGGGGCTTGACCTCGACGCACTTTGCAACTGCGTCAACAACAGGAACGTCCCTTCCCATGTCGATAACGTTGTATCCAGAGGACCTCATCATGACAGCGGCGATGTTCTTTCCGATGTCGTGGGGGTCTCCCTCGGCTGCGTGCATGACGACGGTTCCCTTGGACTCTCTTCCTCCGGGGACCTGCTTCTCGGCGAGAGCGATTCCGATCTCCATGGTCTTTGCGGCCATCATGATCTCGGGCAGGTAGTAAACGTGCTCGGCGTAGAGCTTTGCGACGATCTCCATTCCAGCGACGAGTCCCTTGTTGATAACGTCGAGGGGGTTCCTCTCCTTGAGGGCTTCCATGACGACGGGTCCAACGGTCTTGAACCTCATGTACATGACTTCCTCAGCGACCTTGTGGAAAACAGGGTCCTCAGGGAGCATCTTCTTTGCCATCTCCTCAGGAGTGGCCTCGACCTGGAGGTCGATGTCGTAGCGCTTCAGAACTTTGCTGAAGTCTGCACCTTTGCTGCTAAGCATTTTAATCTCCTCTAACGAGGGCTTTCGTCCTCGTTGAACTGAGATTATCGATGTAGTATTTAGTCGGTTTGATGGTTGTTTGATATATCCATGATATTTTTTGATACTATATTTAAGCAAAAAATTTTTTTCGTATCCAACTGACTAGTTGCTGCCAGCAATATATAAACATAAATATTAACGGCGATTAATACATCCAATCAAAAACCATCGATATAACGATATTAATGAAACCTAAATCGCATCTCGAAACTCATTGTATATAATCTTAACTTGAAAAATTGACAGTAATTCCAACATCTTCCCGGAACGCGGATCACAGGTTACATCCAGACTGCGAAATGTTGGTGGATAATACTGACCACACTCAGAATCATGACATGACGATCCCGATAAGATCAGAGTAGAAACACAATAACGATAAGGACGCGTAATCTCCGACGGCTCCGGCAGAAGTCCGGAACCGCCTTATGGAGAGGAGATATTTCACAAACAAGGGGTTTGGGGAAAAGGTTTGGGTGACATTGAGGACTTCGGACTCAGAGGCCGTAGTTCTTAATGTTGAAGTTGGGGACTGCCTCGGTGTACTTCTTGGTGCAGTACTCGACGAACTTGTCGGTGTCGTCGGGAAGTCCCTCGAGCTCCTTGATGACGGCGTTGAGGACATCGAGCTGCTTGTTGGTCAGAGCGATCTCCTTTGCCTCGTATCCGGCCTTGATGATTCCGGCTGCGGTTGCTCCGGCGGCCTTTGCCCTGAGGTACAGGTCGTTTCCGTTCTCAGCGATTGCGGAACCGATCTTGTAGGCGTTGTCGTAGGCGAGGACGTATCCCTCGGGTCCACGGGCCCTGTCAGAGATCATGTACAGGTCCCTGAGGGTCTTCTCCTGGCCGGTTGCGATTGCAGTGTTCATAAGGGAAACCTCGTATCCGAGGGATCCGAGCCAGCACTGGACGGAGGTTCCTCCGAACTCGGGGTGGTACTCGACGGACTCGTTGGACCACAGGTCGCACACCTGAGCCATCAGGTTACCCTGGAGATCGGCGTGTGCGCACTGGCAGTTCTTTCCCTCCTGGGCACAGGGCTTTCCGGCGATGGCCTTTGCGATGGGTCCCTCGTATCCACAGTCCTTGTCGGGTCCTGCGGCTCCGCACTCCCAAGCGACGAGAGTCCTTGCGGCGGAGATTGCACGGGTGACTGCAGAGAAGGTCCTCTGGACATCGTTGTCGAGGTATCCTCCGGCCATGAACATGGAAACGTTCGCTCCAGAGCAGTTGGTGTCTCCTCCAGCGACGGCCTTGTTCTTCTTTGCGATGTCGACGAACTCGGACCAGACGTACTCCATGTCGATGGATCCGAGGTATCCGACTCCGAACAGGAAGGCGGTGATGTCTCCGTTGGTGACTGCGTAGTCTGCGAGCTCTTTTCCTCCCATGGTCTCACAGGAGAGGACGTCTGCACCGTTCTCACAGGCGATCTCGGCTGCCTTGAAGAGTGCCTCGGGGTAGGCGTGGGATCCTCCCATTCCGGTCCTGAGTCCCTCCTCTGCCTCACGCTGGTCGGGGATGGTGTGCCTGACTGCACAGTTCACTCCGTACTCCTCGTGGAACTTCTCACAGATCTCTTTCTGTCCCTCGACGACGGGGGTGGACATCTTGGGGTTACCCATCTGGGAAACCCACTCGGTCTCGAGCTGGACATCGGGGAATCCGAGGGTGACTGCCCTGTTCAGGACATCCTTGGAGATGTAGTCGACGTACTCTTTCCTGAGCTTGGCGGGGTCCTTCTCAGAACCGGGCCTGGGTGCGTAGTTGAGCTCGGGAATAACCCTTCCTGCTCCGACTTTGATTCCGAATCCGTATGAAACAGGCTGTTTTGCGGTTCCGAAAACCATCTCGTCAGCGCTGCTGTATGCCATCTTTGTGTATCTTGTTGCTGCCATGATCACTCACCTCCAACGATGCTCTCCCACTCTTCCCTGATTCTCTTCCAGTCGTATCCCTCAAGGATCTTGTCTGCGATCGGGGGTGTCATGGGTGCCTTCTCGGAGTAGATTCCGAGGTCGAAGGACTCTGCGAAGTCCCTGTTAACTGCTCCTCCAGCTGCCATGAAGGGGATGTTGACTCCGTCCTTCACGAGGATCTCAGCTGCACGGGGGAATGCAGTCATGGTGGTTGTCATCAGAGCGGTTCCGGTGACCATGAGGGGCTTGACCTCCTCGACTTTGGCGACGACGTCGACAACTGCGACATCCTTACCCATGTCGATGATGGTGTATCCGGAGGACCTCATCATGACAGCGGCGATGTTCTTTCCGATGTCGTGGGGGTCTCCCTCGGCTGCGTGCATGACGACGGTTCCTTTGGTCTCTCTTCCACCGGGGATCTGCTTCTCGGCGATAGCGATTCCGATCTCCATGGTCTTGGCGGCCATCATGATCTCGGGCAGGTAGTAGATGTGCTCGGCGTACAGCTTTGCGACACACTCCATTCCGACGACAAGTCCCTTGTTGATGATGTCGAGAGGCTTGTGGGTCTGCAGTGCCTTGGTGGTGGCAGGTCCGACGTCCTTGAATTTCATGTACAGGACAGTCTCCGCAACCTCTTTGAGGACGGGGTCTGCAGGCAGCATCTTCTTTGCGACTGCCTCGGGGGATGTCTCATTCTGGGCCTCGATGTCGTAACGCCTGAGGATCGTTCCGAAATCTACACCTTTGTAGTCAATCATCTTTTTTCCTCCTTTTAGTGTCAATCGTTGCCGATCTTCACTGGATTCCTCATCGGTCGGATGACTATTTAATCGATTTCTAGGATGGATGATGTAACCATGATTTATATACTAGACCAAAAGTTTTATAAATAAATCAATATCAAAAATACGTTGTATTCATCCATCGGACCTC
>JBJEIK010000247.1:0-6062 GCA_051876975.1 Candidatus Methanomethylophilaceae archaeon | reverse complement strand
AACTGGCCAGGCTCGGAGTCGTCATACTCGATGCCAACCCCGGTTTCTATCCCAGGCCGAAGACCGTCGATGACATAGTCGACATAGTTGTCGGAAGATGCCTGGACCAACTGGGATTGGACCACGACCTCTACACCAGATGGCAGTGATCACTCGCAGAACATCTTCCTGAAGGAATCCCTTGCGTAGATTCCCAGGACCTCATCCTCTGTAAGGTCCCTTCCCGAGATCATCGTCATGAAGTCGTTTCCGTCCGGGGCGGTGATCACCATGAACTCCCTGAGCCCGTGCCTCTCGTAGAAGGACCTGCGGCTGACCCTCTGTTCATAGTTATCAGATCCCTCCAACACGGGTTCGATGTTGAGGAACACCCTGTTCTCCGGTGCCATCCCCTTCAACATCTCCATCACCCTCCCGCCGTAGCCCTTTGACCTGCATCCGGGCTCTATCGCGAAATAGATCAGGTAGATCAGATGGTCCGTTGTCATGGTGTAGGCGAGGCCGACGAATTCCCCGTCATCCAGCACGGCGTTGTAATCCACGTCGGACAGTGTCATCCCCCTGTGGATCGATTCGAGGGGGATCCTCTCGATCTCGGGGAATGCGGAAAGGTACAGGGCATCCGCGTCGGACAGGAACGGATCGGACGGGGTCATCGCCCTGAGCTCAAGCATCCTTTTTCCTCCCGAAGGCCACCATCGACAGCACCGTGAGGTCTGGATCCAGTCCGGCCACCTCCTTGATGAAATCCTCGGTGTTCCTCTCCCCGATCTTCCTGAGCCTCACCTGGATCCAGCATGAGCCCAGTCCCAGGTCCTCCGCCTCCATCTGCATCATTATCGATGCGATGGAGCAGTCCTCGATCCATACGTCGGACACGGTCGGATCGGCTGCGACCACCACAAGGAATGTGGCCGTCTCCAACGCCTTCGTACCGGAGTCCCTGCATCCTGCCAGACGTCCGATCGTGTCCCTGTCGGCTATCGGTATCAGCCTGACGGGACGGCGGGAGCGGGAGGAGGGGGCGAGGTCCCCTGCCTCCGTTATGAGTTCCATCTCCTCGGCGGACAGCGGCTCATCCGTGAAGGACCTGCAGCTGTGCCTGGACCTCGCGATGTCTATGAACATCAGGATCACTCCAGGAAGATGGCGGGCCTGCCGGGTGCGGCCTGTCTCGCCTTGTTCTGGGGATCGTAGATGCCCTCGGTGTCCGCGGAATAGACCTCCACGGGGATACCTGTCTCCTCGGAGAGGAATCCTGCCGCATCCGAGAACAGGGCGGCCTCATCCGTCTCGAAAACGGGCCTCTTGGCCTCGGGGGTGGACCTGACGAACTCCACCGCGACCTTCTTGGCGAGTTCGGAGGCGGCCTTTCCGTTCCTCTTGATGTTCTCGTCCTGCATGCATCTCTTGGTGAGGTCGGGGACGGTGAGCTTGCCCTGCTCGAGCATCTCGCATCCCATCCTCATGACATCCCTCTTCCACTGGGCGGAGGTGTACATGATCAGCTTCTTCGGTTCGATACCCGCGATCTTCCTGATCTCGGTGATATCGGACATGACGTCGCGGATCAGGTTCTCCCCGTATTCCGCTGCCACGGACATCTTGGACTCGTCGGGCTCGGGGAGCTGTCCCGCGGACACCAGGCCCTCGAATCCGGCCTGCTCCCAAAGCTCCTCGGCGGTGTGGGGGGTGATGGGCATCATCGCCTGGATCCAGATGGCCAGGGCCTCCCTGACGGTGTCCCTGTTGGATCCTCCGCGCCTGTTGTACCACTTCATGTCGTTGAACATGTCGAAGTAGACGATGGTGGCCATGGCCCTGAGGTCGTTCTTCTCCATGGCCTTCCTGATGGCCGCGAGGTGGTTGTTGAACCTGGACAGGAGCCAGTCGTCCATGCCTCCCCTGGGAGCGTCGGACTCGGATGCGATCAGGTCCTGGACGGCACCCATGATCCTGTCGACCCTCTGCCTGTAGGTCATGACGGTGTCCTCGCTCCACTCAACATCCACGAACATGGATGCAACGTGGGCGTAGTACAGCCTCATGGCGTCGACACCGAACTTGGCGGCGGCTCCGGGGATGGGCTGTGCGCCTCCCTTGGACTTGGAGATCTTGTCGCTGTTCTTTCCGGTAACGTACCAGTTGACGGTGATGCCCTTGGGCCACATCTCCGGCGGGAGGATGGCGACGTGGTTGAACAGGAACACCGGGAAATGCACGGTCATGTGCTCCTTTCCTCCCAGGTTCATGTCCAGGGGGTACCAGTAGAGGACGTCCTTCCTGATCTTCTCCAGGAGGTCCTGTGCGACGCCTGTCGAAACGGAGACCTGTGCGGCATCCCCCTTTCCGAGGATGACGTAGTCGAAGAACTCCTCTGTCATCTGGTCGGGGACGATCTGCTTGCTGTTGGCGTACAGGGATATCGTGTAGTATATGGGGTACAGGGTGGAGTCGGAGATGGCCTCGATGATCCACCTGTCGTCGAATGGGAACCTGGTTCCGAGCCAGTTACCCATCCTGACGCATGCCCTCTCCCTGAACCAGTCCAAGACCCCGTGGACGTTGTCCGCGTACTCCGCGGGGTTGATGTCCATGGTCCTGCAGTGCTCGGAGGTTCTCTCGGTGAGGTCCTTGTCCGCGTAGTTGATGAACCACTGGTCGTCGATCCTCTTGATGTGGACCCTGGACCCGCATCTGCAGACGACCTCCTCGGTCAGGTCGAAGAAGGGTTCCGCCTCTCCTGCGTCGATCATGGCCTGGCGCATCTTGTCCTTGGCCTCCTCGACACGCATTCCGGCGAACTCTCCGCAGACGGCCTTCATCCTTCCCATGTGGTATCCGTCCTTGTAGACCTGCTTCTTGGCCTCCACGAGCTTGGCGTCGCCGGGCTCCTTGATGCCCAGGCGGTCGATCATGTCCTTCGCGGGGAAGTCTCCGTATCCCTTCATCTCTATGATCGAGATGGGGACAACCGAGTCGATGAGCTCCTGGGAGAGCCCGTACTCGGAAACCATCCTGGGATCCTTCTTGACCGCCTCGAGGGAGATCCAGTCGTCGGGTGCGTCGGACGGGACGGATGTGACGAGACCCGTTCCAACATCGGGATTGCAGAAGGATGCGGGGAACACGGGGATCTCGCGGTGGATCATGGGTGCCTCGCACATCCAGCCGATCATGTCCCTTCCGGGGATGGAACCGACGACCTCGATGCCGTCCTTCTGGAGGACCATCTTCTCGGCGGCCTGAGGGGATACGATCCATGTCTCCCCGTCCTTGGTGATCCTCTTGTACTCCACCTCGGGGTTGACCCAGAAGCAGACCTGTCCGTAGACGGTCTCCGGCCTGAGCGTTGCGGCGATGAGGTACTCGTCACCGTGTCTGAACTTGAGCAGGGTGTACTCCTGCGTCTCCGCCTTACCTCCCTTGGAGAGGTCGGTCTCGGACGGATCCACGGCCACGGGTCCGCAGTTGGGGCAGACGGAGGCGTAGTAGGGCTTCTGGATAAGGAGTCCGGCATCCTTGAGCTTCCTGAACTGCCACTGGATGAACTTGCCGTAATCGGGATAGAGTGTGCAGGTGAACCTCCTCCAGTCGGCGAGGAAACCGAACCTCCTCCAGTAGTCGTTCTGATAGACATCGTTGAAGAACTCGATGACGGACATGGGGTCCTTGAGCTCGGCGAGCTTCTCCTCGGGACATCCGTTCCTGACGAGGTAGTCGATGGTCTTCTCGTCGCCGTTGGCGATCTTCTTGGCCAGGCTGATGCCTCCGTTTCCCGTGGCGTGCGTTCCCACGGGGAAGAGGACGTTGTAGCCGGTCATGCGCTTGTACCTTCCGATGGCGTCCACATAGGTGTATCCCCTGAGGTGACCGACATGCAGGTATCCCGTGACTCCGGGGTACGCGAAGATCGCCATGAACTTCGGTTTGCTGTCGTCCCTCTCGGCCTTGTCGAGTCCCGCCTCGACCCACCTGGCCTGCCATTTCTCTTCCATCTTACCGTAATCGAATGCCATCTCGATCCTTTTCCAATTAATAATGCGCGTATAATGGAGTCATTGATATACTTTTTAGGAGAGGGTGCCGCGAAGGCATCATCCGACCGTCCGACCGAATGTCTGACAAGGCGTTTTTCCGATACATTTCACTGATAATAACCATTTTTTCATCATCCGTCAAATCACCGTTTTTCGTCAGCTTCCATCAGATTTTCAGGGATTCTTCACATCAGACAACAGTTTCTTATACCCTGATGGGGATGGGGATTCAGCGAACAGGGTGACCTAACGAGTTTTTTCTGGTTTTCCCCTGTCGGACAGTGTCCTACGTTCTGTCAGACAGTTTTAAATACTGTGTATGACATGTCAAATTCAGCAAGTACGAAGGGATGGGACTCTACAGGACTTGCATGTGAAAACACGGGTGAAATCAATGTCGGACGAAGCAACCAAGGTCACGATCAGGATGGGACCTGAGGTAATCCAGGCGATGGAGGACTTCATGGCTGATCATGAGATTGAGAACAGGTCCGACTTCATCCGTGACGCCATCTGCGGTTACATCGCCTCCCAGAGGGGCGGTGCATCCGCGATGGAAGGCGGGATCTTCGTCCGCTTCAGCGAACTCCAGATGGATGCACTCGACAAGATCGTCGAAGGCGGTGTCGCCTACGATGTCGAGGAGTTCGTCAGAAGGTGCGTCCTCGACAGGATCGTACCCGAGGAGGTCGAGAAGGACGTGTTCACCAACGCGTTCAGATCGGCCCAGAGGAACGCTGCACTCAAGTGAAGAACCAAAGGGATGGGAAATAGACATCCGTCGGCGGATGGGATGGCCTCGGCCAGCCGGACGATGTCGAATCAAACCTGTTAATCAGATAGAAAAAACGGGGATGCACAATGGTGGATCATAGAACAGACATTGAAGGACTTCACGAGCCGAGCATTGCGGTCGTGGGTGTAGGCGGGGCAGGATGCAACGTCATCAGCGAGTTCTTCGGATCTCTCTGCTCAGTGGACACCATCGCGATCAACACAGACAAGGACGCCCTCCACAACAGGACCCAGGCGGATAAGAAGATCTACATCTGCAGGGAGGTTCTGAAGGGTGAGGGAGCCCGCGGAGACGCCACCATCGGTAAGAAGTGCGCAGACATCCACAGGGAGGAGATCAGGGAGGCAGTTGCCGGCCATGATTTCGTCTTCGTCGTCGCAGGACTCGGCGGTGGAACGGGAACCGGAGCAGCATCCGTCGTCATCGAGGCTGCACAGTCCCAGGGTATCATGACCTTCGCCATCGCGATCGCGCCTTTCTTCTTCGAGGGGCCGAGGATCGAGACCGCCAAGATCGGTTACGCACACATCAAGAACGTCTGCCGCAACAGCATCCTCGTTGAGAACGACCTCGTGCTCAGCCACATGTCCGACCTGTCGCCCGACAAGGCGTTCAGAGAGGTCAACAGGAGCATCATGAAGTACGTCATGGACCAGGTGCGCATCGTCAACGAGATCTACGATGACGAGGCATCCAAGCCCAGGATGGTCGATGAGAAGGCACCGGAGAACACCTTCCCCATCGGACAGCTCATGAGCGCCTGAATCACAACATAACGCTTTTCTCCCCCCGCAGGAGGGCGTCGCTCTCCTGCATTCATCTTTTCTCCTCTGAGGGGCACAGACCCCTCACTATTACCGATATCACCCGTCTCCCCTTGCATCTTGATTATCTAGAATGAGATGATTCGGAACCTGTACGGACATGATGGTCCGACAGTGGTGAGACCGATGAGTATGGGAGACGAACGCAATCTGACGATGGTCATGGACCTTTACGAGCTGACGATGTCCAACGGATACTTCCTTGAGGGACATGAGGACCACATGGCCACCTTCGAGGTCTTCTTCCGCAGGATCCCCGATGACGGGGGATTCGCCATCTTCGCCGGCTTGGAGCAGGTGATAGACTACATCGAGAACATGCATTTCGACCCCGAGGACATAGATTACTTCAGATCCCTGGGGATGTTCGACGAGAGGTTCCTGGAATTCCTGTCCGACTAC
>JBJEIK010000246.1:0-6235 GCA_051876975.1 Candidatus Methanomethylophilaceae archaeon | reverse complement strand
GAACACCCCCGCGTTGGCGAGGCTTCAAGCAATGTATCCCGGCAAATGCGTCGTAATGCGCGGGATGTTCTCACACATCAATTTCATAAAGGACCTCGAACCGCAGAGGCTCATGGTCGTCGACAACGTCCCCCCGTCACCTTCCAAGCTCGGTGTGTTGGTCGATATGGCGTTGGCATCAGGATTCATCGATCATCCCATAATCAAGGAGGAGAGGATAATCGACATGGCGGACAAGGTGTCGGAGGTGGAGACCGAGGCCGTCATGTTCCCGTGCCGCGTCTCCCATCTGGAGGCTGACATACCGTTCTATTTCCTGGATGACGCACCCGAGGTGGACCGTGAGGTCACCCTCATCGGATGTCACCTTTCGAAGAGGATCTACACGTCCCTGTACCATTCGGACGTCCCGTTCATCAACGTATGTCCGGCCGACTATGTGGATCCGGATGTCAGGACGATAGTGAAGTGCTGCAAGGTGAAGAACGGGCACGAGATCGACGGGAACACCGTCCGTGTCCCCTGGGGTGCCACCGTGCCCGAGGTTGTTGACGCCATCAACGATCTTTTTGGGAGCTCTTGAAGGATTTCCTGCCCCTGTTGAACGCTTTGTACCCTTCCGAGGCCCTTCCTGCCTTGCAGAGGAGGTTCCCCAGTTCGTACCAGGAGTCGGCATCGTCCGGATCCAGTTCCAGATGTAGCTGCATGTGCCTGATGGCCTCTTCCAGCTTCCCCTCGGATGCCAGTACCCTGCTGTGTTCCTTGCCTTTGGATTCCTCGTCCCTTACGCGGATCATCTCCAGGCGGGCCTTCCTCAGGAGGACATCCACCGAGTTCTCGCTCACCCAGGGATATCTGTCGCGGACGAGTCTGCGGAACGGTTCGGCGGCCACCTCGTCAAGGGTGCACTCCGGCCCCTTGAAGATGTTGCGGGGGACGTCCACCGTGAGGCTTCCGTGGGTCACCGCTATGTGGTCCGCCTGAACCATCCCCGATCACCTGAACTTGACGATGCGTCCGCACTCGTCCCTCTTGGAGACGCCGAACTCGGTGAGCTTCGCGATCTTCTCGTTGTCGAAGACCGGTCCGTCCCTGCATATCCTGGAATCGTCCATGACGCAGCATCCGCACACTCCGGCACCGCACTTCATGTACCTCTCCAAGGAAAGCTGGCATCTGAGTCCGAGCTCCTCGCATGCCTTGTATGTGAAGTAGAGCATGACCTCGGGACCGCAGGCGAGGACGCAGTCGTAGTGTTTCTGCGCGACCTTCTCCTTCATCAGCTGTACGGCGTTGCCGTGGAATCCGAGGCTGCCGTCATCGGTGGCGATCCACACGTTCTCGGCACTGGCGGATGCGATATCCTCCATGATGACGTCCCTGTCGGAGCGGGCGGCGATGATGGTGTCCGCACCGGTGGCCTTCACGGCGGGCATGATCGCCGCAGTACCGACTCCTCCTCCGATGATCAGCTTCTCCCCACAGTCCAGGTCGAATCCGTTGCCGTAGGGTCCTCTGATCCTCATGCGGTCACCAGGGACCATCTCGTGGATCTTCCTCGTCGCTTCCCCGATGGCCTTGACGGTGATGCTCTTGGTTCCGTCGGATATACCGGATATGGACATGGGGATCTCGTCGATTCCGGGAACCCAGATCATGATGAACTGTCCGGGTCTCGCCTCCGCATCCCAGTCGAAGACGAACGTCTTTGTGTCGTACGCCTCCTCGATCACGTTGCTGATGGTGACGACATCACTCATGGGCGACACCTACCATCGATGAGATTGATGAATAACCGTAGTCGGACATGAACTCCTCCAATCCCTTGTTTATCCTGTCGAAGACATCGATCCCGACCGTTCCGATGGCGCTTCCCACCTGGAACGCCGAGGCACCGGCCATGATGTACTCGGCCGCATCCCTCCAATCGGATATTCCGCCCACCCCGATGAGCGGGATGTCCAGGACCGTTCTCAGGTCGTAGATCGCCCTGACACCGACGGGTTTAACCGCCGCACCGGACAGTCCTCCGAACCTGTTGCTCAGGACGGGCCTGGCGAACTCCGGCGATATGACCATGGCCTTCAGGGTGTTGATCGCTACGACAGCATCCCCTCCCGCATCCTGGACGGCCCTTCCGATGTCGGCGAGGATGTGCGTGTTGGGGGTGAGTTTGGCCCACACGGGGATCGATACCGCATCCTTCACGGATGAGACGATGGCCTTGACCATGGCGGGGTCGGTTCCAACCTCCATGCCGTATCCCTTGGCGTGGGGGCAGGACAGGTTCAGCTCCACGGCGCATGCACCGTAGTCCTCCATCCTGCCGGCGAGTTTCGAGAAGTCGTCGGGTGTCGCCCCGTATACGGAGCCCACGATCTTCCCCTTGGGGACGGCGACATCCATCTCCTCCTTGAACAGGTCGATCCCCGGGTTGGGGAGACCCATGGCGTTCACGTATCCGGCGGTGACCTCCATGAAGCAGGGGTTGGCATGTCCGGCGTTGGGTGTGAGTCCAACGGATTTGGTGACGACAGCCCCGGCACCGTTCTCAAGCATGCGGACCATGGATGGTCCCGTCTCGTCCATTATGCCGGACGCGACCATGCCCGGTCTCTCCAGGGTGACGCTCCCGACCTCCGTCTTCAATGATACCATGACTCTCTCAACATTGAGTGGGTATAAGAACGGTGCGATGGACGGGTTTATTAACAACCGATTGGGATAGGGGGCGCATGGACATCGAATCGGTAAGGCAGGACTTCCCCACGGTCAGGAAGAAGCTGGGGATCTACATGGACAGTGCCTGTCAGTCACTCCGTCCCGATTGCGTCATCAGGGCGATGGACGATTACTATGAGAACTACCCCGCATGCGGAGGTCGCAGCGTCCATTCCATGGCGACCAAGGTGTCCATAGCCGTGGACGAGACAAGGGAGACGTTGGCATCCTTCTTCGGGACTGACGACCCCGATTGCTACGTCTTCACCAAGAACTGCACGGAGGGCCTCAACACGGCCGCATACGGTCTTGGGCTGAAGAGGGGCGATGCGGTCGTCACCACCGATGCCGAGCACAACTCCAACCACGTACCGTGGCTCTACCTCAGGGACAACGTCGGGATAGAGCGCCGCATGTCCCGTTCCAAGTCCGATGGCGGTTTCGACATGGAATCCTTCCACAAGTGCATGGACTCCAAGGTGAAGGTCGTTTCAGTCCAGCACTGCAACAACGTCACCGGATGCACCGTACCGATACGTGCGGTGGCGGAGATCGCCCACGACCACGGTGCCATAATCATGGTCGACGGTGCACAGGCCGCACCCCATATGGCGGTGGACCTGAAGAAGGCAGACGTGGACATCTACTGCATGTCCATCCACAAGATGCTCGGACCCACCGGCATGGGCGTCATGTACGGCAAGAGGGAGGTCCTGGAGAAGCTGAGGCCGATGACCCTCGGAGGAGGTACGGTGGGTCTCGCCACATATGACAGCGTGAACCTCGCCCCCATCCCCGACAGGTTCGAGGCAGGACTCCACAACTACGCGGGGATCATAGGTACTAAGGCAGCTCTGGACTACCTTTCCAGGATAGGAATGGATGAGATCGAGAGATGGGACACCGAGCTCATGAGGAGGCTCATGTCAGGTCTGGAGGATATCAAGAATCTCCATCCCGTCGGACCAACGGATCCCGACAGGAGGGGCAGCGTCTTCTCGTTCAACATCGACGGTCTCGGAGCTCATGATATCGCCATGATGCTGGACAGCATGGCGGGGATCATGATCCGTTCCGGTATGCACTGCGCCCACCCGTTCTACGTGTCACGCGGTATCGACGGAAGCGCGAGGGCATCCGTCTACCTCTACAACAGTCTCGAGGAGATGGACGTCTTCACCGACACCGTTCGCAACATCGCCGAGACCTTCGGTGACTGACCGGGTCAGGACGACCGACGATCCGCGGTCCAGTTCCAGGTCGGATCCGAACACGGTGCTGCTGTAGTATCTTCTGTCACCGTGGATCAGTTCCACCAATCCGTCATGCACGACCACCCTGATGTCGTTCGAGGGGAGGACCGTGGAGCCATCGAGGCGCAGCTCGTTCAGTTTGGACATCTGGAAAGCGTCCAGCATCGATGCGATGTCATCGGCCAGCTCCTGATCCGCTTCCGACCCCCTCTGATCCTCCACCAATCCGAGATATCCGGTGGCCGCCGCCAGCATCAGGACCCCGCAGACGCACATGCACACCCTGGAGAGGGTGAATTCGATCACAGTCTCACCTCCACCCCCAGGATCCCATCCGACACGGCGGCGGACAGTTCCAATCTCATCGTCCCGGATATCGTCATGGTATCACCGATCACCGGGAATCCGGGTGAATCCAGATACACCCTATCTACGATCTCCCCGTCATGCGATATCCTGATCGTGTATGCCAGGGAACCCTCCCCGCCGACCTCCAGTGAGTATCCGGCGGGAACGGACAGGGTCATCGTCCTTCCATCCCCGATGCCGCCGTAGTAGCAATCTGTCATGGCATCAGACAGTTCCTCGGCAACCGAATGCACCTCCATCTCACGAACATCCTCGCGGGTGTTGTCGGTCATGGAAATCACGGTCGGTAGCATCAGTCCGATGATCATGAAGGAGATGGCGAGTTTGAGGGGGAGTGACATCACCCCCCTCCGGTCGGTCCTCAGAACCTCACCACCACTTTGATCCCGTCCCTCTCGCCGTATCCGGGTTTCGATATGGTGATATCGATGAACTCCACGTTTCCATGACGTTCCATCGTCAGTCCGGAGAACGTGGCCTTGCCATCGGATCCCGTCGTCTCCAGAGGTGTCTTCCCCGAACCGTCGGTGACGCTGGTGTTGGTGATCATCACCGTCGCCCCTTCGAGGGGATTTCCATCCTGATCTTCAACGTAAACAGTGAATCCGAACTCATCTCCGACGGAGTCCACCTTCTCAGGATCGATGTCCACGTCCCCGATGGCATGGGGTGTCTCTATGCTTCCCATCCAGCCGATGATGATCGCGGTCCCCATGGTGGCGACCAGGATCATGATCATCAGCTGCAGCGGCAGACCCTCTATGCCTCCGCTGTCGTCATTGCTGATTCTTCTGGCCCTGTGGTCCATGCGGAACGATTCCGCGGGTAGGTTGATAAAGATGGGACCGTGCGGTTATACTAACAACGGGATGCGCTCGAGGACGGAGTGCTTCGCACCGGCCGGTGATAGGACGCTCTTCATGACCAGGACCTCGGAGCAGGTGAACTCCGTGAAGACATCATCCTTGTGGGATGTCAGGAATCCGGTCAGGTCCGCGGGACCCTTGCATCTCCCTATCGTGATGTGGGCCTTGAAGGGCTTGTCATCGAACAGTATCCCGGCCGAGGACAGCTTCCTCCCTATGGAATCCGCCAGGGATGTGAGCTCGTCTGCGGGCGAGGCGCCGATCCAGACGACGGACGGTCTGTTCCCGTTGGGGAAGCATCCGGTGCCCGAGAGCGTGATGTCGAATGCCCTCCTGTCCCTGCAGGCGGAGCGGACGCATTCGATGACCTTGGGGATCCTCCTCTCGTCCACATCCCCGATGAACTTCAGCGTGATGTGCATCTGCGAAAGGGGAGAGGGTCTGACGTTATCCAGCTTCCCCACATCATCCAGGACCCCCTTGAGACACGATGTGTCGGGTATCTTCACGGAGATGAACGTGCGGACCATCATCTGCCGCATCCCCTCTCCGCGATGATCGCCTGCAGTAGACCTCTGCATCCTCTCTCGATGTCATCGTAGGCCTTGTGGAAATCACCGGTGTACCAGGGGTCGGCGACCTCCCCTCCGCCGGCGTACTCCATGAGCATCCCCATCCTGCAGCAGTCCTGGGACGGTGCCAACGTCCTGATGTACTCCAGGTTGCGGCGGTCCATGCCGATGATGTAATCGTATCTTCCGAAATCCGCACGGGTGATCCTCCTGGCCTTCTTGCCGGCACATGATATCCCGTGTTCGGCCAGCACCTTTGCGGACCTGGGGTCCACATCATCGCCGAGATGGTCGGCGCTTGTGGCGCATGACGCCGTATCTATGGAATCCGAAAGGCCCGCCTTGGCGACCATGTCCCTGAAGACGAACTCCGCTATGGGGCTACGGCAGATGTTGCCGTAGCATACGAAAAGAACCATTGTTCTCATACCTCTTCTCTCCTCCGACATGGGCG
>JBJEIK010000245.1:0-6376 GCA_051876975.1 Candidatus Methanomethylophilaceae archaeon | reverse complement strand
CGAGGTCAGGGTCCTCGCCGACCTTACCGCCAATCATATCCTGCCCGTGGCCACCAGGTACCAGTCCATCCTCCTGGACAACGTCGCCAAGATGAAGGAGATCTTCTCCCCCGAGGAGTACGAGCAGGTCGCCGCCGGAGAGATCCAGATCATCAAGGACATCGCCATCCATACCAGCGAGGCCCGTGCCCTGGCCATCGAGATGGGAAAGGTCTGCGACGAGATCAGCAACTGCGGGTGCGAGCGCACCAAGGCCGTCGGATTCCATGACAAGGTCATCCCCTACCTGGAGAAGATCAGGGAGCATGTCGATGCCCTCGAGATGATCGTGGACGATGACATGTGGCCTCTGCCCAAGTACCGCGAACTTCTCTTCATCCGCTGAGGGTTATGATGAACGGGGGATCCACAGGTCTTTACGACCCATCCTACGAGCATGACGCCTGCGGGGTGGGGATGGCCGTCAACATCGACGGCAGGAAGGAGCACCGCATAGTGGAGTACGGTCTCCAGCTGTTGGAGAACATGGCCCACAGGGGTGCGGAGAACGGGGACGGCAGGACCGGTGACGGTTCCGGTATCCTCGTCCAGATCCCCCATGAGTTCATCAGGAAACTGAGGATCCCGGTTCCCGAGGCCGGAAGGTACGGGACCGGACTCTTCTTCCTTCCCAGGGAGGAGTCCTGCGCCGAGAGGTGCATGGCCCTCTTCAGGGAGGTCTGCGCAGACAACGCACTCTACATAATCGCCGAGAGGGACGTCCCCGTGGACCATTCGGTCCCCGGCCCCATGGCCCTCGAGGGTGAGCCCAGGATCCTGCAGGTGTTCGTCACCTCCTACGACAGTCCGGAGGTCCTGGAGCACAAGCTGTACAGGGTCAGGAAGCAGGTCAGCAACCGCATCGCCGCCTCCGGTGAAGGTTCTGCGGACCAGTTCTACATCTGCAGCCTGTCCACCAGGTGCATGGTCTACAAGGGAATGCTGACGCCTGAGCAGCTCAGGGACTACTACCTGGACCTGTCAGACCCGGACTTCGACTCCGCCATCGCCATGGTCCATTCCAGGTTCAGCACCAACACGCTTCCCGCATGGAAGCTGGCCCAGCCCTTCAGGATGCTCTGCCACAACGGTGAGATCAACACCATCCGTGCCAACAGGTCCTGGATGCAGGCCCGCGAGAGCGTCATGGAGTCCGAGCTCCTGCCCGATATCCAGTCCATCTGCCCGATCATGCAGCCCGGGATGAGCGACAGTGCCACCCTGGACAACGTGTTCGAGTTCCTGACCATGTCCGGAAAGGAGATGCCCAACGCGCTATCCATCATGATCCCGGAGTCATGGAACGACAAGAACCCCATCCCCGACAGTCTCAAGGCCTACTATGAGTACCACTCCATCCTGATGGAGCCCTGGGACGGTCCCGCCGCGGTCCTGTTCACGGACGGAAGGTGCGCGGGAGGGATGCTGGACAGGAACGGTCTTCGCCCGGCCAGGTACTGCGTCACCGACGACGGCATGATGATACTCGCATCCGAGGCAGGGGTCATCCCCATGGAGGAGTCCCACATGGTCGAGACCGGACGTCTCAAGCCCGGGAAGATGATCATGATCGACACCGTCGAGGGCAGGGTCATCCGCGACAGCGACATCAAGTCCCGCTTCGCATCCATGTACCCCTACCGTGACTGGCTCGAGAAGAACCGCTTGGACCTGGACAGTCTGTCCTCGGGAAGGCAGGTCGGCCGCACGATAGATTCCTACATCCCCCGTCTGAGGGAGTTCTCCTACTCGGCAGAGGATGTGGACAGGATCATCGAGCCCATGGCCGTACAGGGCAAGGAGGGTACCGGATCCACCGGATTCGACGTGCCCCTCGCCATCATGTCCGACCGTCCCCAGATGCTGTTCAACTACTTCCGCCAGCAGTTCGCACAGGTCACCAACCCTCCGATCGACCCGATCAGGGAGGAGCTGGTCATGTCCACCATGGGATACATCGGATCGGTCCACCAGAACATCCTGGACCCCACTCCCAAGCTCTGCAAGGTCGTCAAAGCGAGGCATCCCGTCATCACCAACAGGGAGCTGGACCTGCTAAAGAACCTCCGCTACAGGGGATTCACGGCGGTCACCATCCCGACCACATTCAAGGCATCCGCCGAACCCGGCGTGCTGGAATCTGCCCTGGACATGCTCTGTGCCAAGGCGGAGGCTGCCGTCGACGCCGGTGCCGCATACATCATACTCTCGGACAGGGACGTTCCTGAGGGGGAGATCCCAATTCCCAGCCTGCTCGCCCTGTCCGCCGTGCATCAGCATCTGATCGGATGCAGGAAGAGGATCCAGACCGCCCTGGTCGTGGAGTCCGGTGAACCCAGGGAGACCATGCACTTCGCACTCCTCATAGGATACGGAGCGAACGCCGTCAATCCGTACATGGCATTGGCGGTCATCGAGGACCTCGTGTCCAAGGGAAGGATCCGCATGGATGCCGACACTGCCGAGCGCAACTATCTGAAGGCCACGGACAAGGGTCTCCTCAAGATCATGTCCAAGATGGGTATCGCCACCATCAGGTCGTACCGCGGTTCCAGACTGTTCGAGGCCGTTGGTATCGACCGTGGTGTCGCTTCGAAGTACTTCGGCGACACCTCCTCCAAGGTGTGCGGTATCGGACTGGACGACATAGCCCGCGAGTATCTCCGCATACACGAGATGGCCGTCTCATCCGATGACGATCCCCTCGCCGTGGACCAGGGTATCTACACCTACAGGAAGGACGGGGAGAGGCACTGCTGGAACCCCGAGTCCGTCAAGGCCCTGCACGCCGCCGTCCGCGAGGACGATGTCGGGGAGTACCACCGCTTCGCCGAGATCGAGGACAACGGGATGTTCTTCATCCGCGACCTCCTGGACGTGAAGGATGGGACCCCTGTTCCGTTGGACGAGGTCGAACCCGCCGAATCCATCATGAGGAGGTTCGTCGCCGGCGCCATATCGTTCGGTGCCATCAGCAAGGAGTCCCACGAGTGCCTGGCCGAGGCCATGAACAGGATCGGCTCCCAGAGCAACACCGGTGAGGGTGGGGAGGATCCCGCCAGGTTCAAGGTCCAGCCCGACGGAAGGAACCTCAGGTCCGCCGTCAAGCAGGTCGCATCCGGAAGGTTCGGTGTCACCGCGGAGTACCTTGTGAACGCCGATGAGCTCCAGATCAAGGTCGCCCAGGGTGCCAAGCCCGGTGAGGGCGGTCAGCTAATGGGATTCAAGGTCGATGCGGTCATCGCTGCCACCAGGCACACCCTGCCCGGAATTACCCTGATCTCGCCTCCGCCTCACCACGACATCTACTCCATCGAGGATCTGAAGCAGCTGATCTTCGACCTCAAGTGCATCAACCCCACCGCCCGCATCAGTGTGAAGCTGGTCTCCGAGGCAGGTGTCGGAACCGTCGCCGCCGGAGTGGCCAAGGCCGGTGCGGACATGATACTCATATCCTCCGGAGACGGTGGTACCGGAGCGAGTCCGCTGTCCTCCATAAGGTACGCCGGATCCCCCTGGGAGACCGGATTGGCCGAGGTGCAGCAGACCCTGATGATCAACGGTCTCCGCGGACGTGTCCGTCTGCAGGTGGACGGTCAGATGAAGACCGCCAGGGATGTGATCATAGGTGCCCTGCTGGGAGCCGAGGAGTTCGGTTTCGCCACATCCCCCATGGTCGCCATGGGATGCATCATGTGCCGCAAGTGCCACACCAACACCTGTCCCGTCGGTATCGCCACACAGGACCCCGAGAAGAGGGCCAAGTTCAGGTCCAACGCCGACGAGGTCATCAGGTACTGGAGGTTCATGGCCGAGGACGTCAGGGCGATCCTGTCCCGCATGGGATTCAGGTCCCTGGATGAGATCGTCGGCCGTGCCGACCTGATAAGGGTGAAGCCCAGGGAGGGGAAGCCGTCCCATCTCGATCTCAGCCCGCTGTCCCTCGTGTTGGACGGGGACAGGAGGATCGGTTCCGGTCAGACGGACATCCTTGCACGCGTGTTCGACAGGAGGATCCTGGAGGACTGCGGCGAGGCCATCAGGACCGGTAGGAGGACGGAGCAGGTGTACAGGCTCACCAATGTGGACCGTTCCGTGGGGGTCATGCTCTCCGGTGAGATCGTCCGCAGAGGGGCCGACCTGAAGGACGACACCCTGGACATCACATTCGTCGGGGCAGCCGGACAGAGCTTCGGTGCGTTCCTCACAAAGGGTGTAACCTTCAGGATGAAGGGACTCGCCAACGACTACGTCGGAAAGGGCCTCTCGGGAGGAAGGATAATCCTCACCCACGACAGGGATGCTCCCTGCGGCAACGTCATCGCCGGCAACACGCTGATGTACGGGGCCACCTCGGGAGAGCTCTATGCGGCCGGATCCGTCGGTGAGAGGTTCTGCGTCAGGAACAGCGGTGCCGTCGCCGTCGCCGAGGGTGCCGGAGATCACTGCTGCGAGTACATGACCGGGGGCCGTGTGGTCGTCCTCGGAAGGTGCGGAAGGAACTTCGCCGCCGGAATGTCGGCCGGAATAGCCTACGTCCTGGATGAGGACGGGGACTTCGACAGGCACTGCAACATGGACATGGTGGAGCTCTCCCTCGTCGAGTCCGAGAAGGATGTCGCCGAGCTGAAGGGTATCATCGAGGACCATCTGAAGTACACCGGAAGTGCGAAGGCCGAGAGGATCCTGAATGATTGGGACGATTACCTTCCCAGGTTCATCAAGGTCATGCCCGTCGGGTACAAGCTTCTCCTGGAGCAGGAATCCGAGTGAAACCACGACCCGCCGCGGGCCGACGCCCGCGGTTAGGGTCTCAACGATGTTATCGGGACCACATAGACTCCGTCATCGCGGCGATAAGCGTATTGGGTGAGGCCGCATATGACGCACAGGACGGAGGGCATTCTGCTGGCGCCACGTTTTTCCAACATGTTTCTGAACTTCAGAAGGTTCTCTGCGGCTTCTTCTATTCTGTTCGCTCCCAGTTTTATCTCGAACGCACCCCATGTTCCATCCTTCATCTCGATAATTGCATCAACTTCCATGCCGGATGAGTCACGGTAATGGAAGAGCTCTGCATCGATGCTGTGTGCATAGATCCTCAGATCCCTCTCGCACATGGATTCAAAGAAGAAGCCGAACGTTGTAAGATCATTCTTCAATCTCTCTTTTCCTACATTTAGAGCTGCTATTGCTAATGAGGGATCGGTCAGATGTCTTTTCGAAGTTTTTCCTACTCTGACGCTAGATCTCAGATTCAGATCGAAGGCAGGTTGGTCTTCGATAAGATACAATCTATCCAGTACATCGACATAGTCTGTGACCGTGTCGTAGGACATTGGAGGTTTCAAGTCGGATTCTAATCCCTCTAGCATGAGTGGACCGTTTCTTTCTAGTGGGACTCCCGTATCGTTGTGAATCTTGGATAATGAGGCAAGAGTGCATTCATTTCTTGCCAACGATCTTACTATCAGCCAGAAAACTGATTCTTTCCTGCGGACATCGTCGAGGTTGCATGCATCTTTGATGACAGATTCGAGATATCCTCTAACGGCGTATGCACGGTCGTCCTGTTCAAGATCGAGGACTCCGGGCCATCCACCCGATATAACAAGATCGATGAGATGGTCGAGATCAGTTCCCTCATTGATTGGCTTAATGGATTCCGATTCCATGAGGGATTTTAGAGAGATAGAACCAGTAGAATCTCCAGATTCATAGAGGGACATCGTGTACATGTGGACACGCACTATGCGACCCGTTCCACTGTGAACGGGTTTCTTCTCTCCTTTTGATTTCTTGACTTTGGGTGTTGCTGATCCTGTGAGTATGTATGCTCCTTTCACCCCACGGCTATCTATGTCTGATCTGATGGCATCCCATAGTTGGGGTACTTCCTGCCATTCATCGATAAGATGTGGTTCTTCACCATCCATCGCGATGCGTATGTTGGATTGGGCCAGGTCTTTTTTACTTACTCCAAATTCGTTCACTTCACCAAGTATGTATTGACTTTTCGATCCGTGGATTCCCATCCAGGTTTTGCCACACCATTTGGGCCCTACTATGCATACTGCTCCGAAAGAACGTAATGCACGTTCCATTTCTTCTTCTGCCAGACGATTTCTGTAGAGGCTATCGTTGTATGACACGATTTGGTCTAATATTTAATAGTTTAAATATTTTCCAGAAGTTTCAAGGAAATTTTTCCATAACTTTCCAGAATATTTTTCCTTAATTTATAAGAAAATTTTTCCAGAAGTTTCAAGGAAATTTTTCCATAACTTTCCAGATTTTTGACCGTTCAGAAAGGCCTGCATGCCTTCTTCTTCGGTAG
>JBJEIK010000244.1:0-6517 GCA_051876975.1 Candidatus Methanomethylophilaceae archaeon | reverse complement strand
ATCATCGCACTTATCGATGATTCGTCTATTTTCGTCTCAAGGATGAAGGATATCAGTTTCCTCACCCGTGAGCAGTGCGCCAACATGGGACTCACCGGACCCGCCATGAGAGGCTGTGGTGTCGATTTCGACATCCGCCGTGACGACCCCTACGACAACTACGACAAGGTGGACTTCGAGGTCCCCGTCCTGACCAAGGGAGACTCCTATTCCAGGTACATGATCCGTATCGAGGAGATGTTCCAGTCCTGTGACATCATCAGGCAGGCGGTCAAGAAGATCCAGGCCCTCGGAAAGAACGCACCCTACAGGATCAAGACCCCCTCCAAGGTCCCTGCCGGAACCGCATTCACCAGGCTCGAGGACCCCCGTGGAGAGTCCCTCATGTACCTCGTGTCCGACGGAACCGACAAGCCCTACAGGCTCAAGGTCCGCAGCCCTATCTTCACGAACGTATCCACTTCCAAGGCAATGTGTCTCGGATGCAGGATCGCGGATGTTCCCGCCATCCTCGCTCAGATCGACATGTGTCTGGGAGAGACCGACAGGTGATTATCGATGGTACAAGAGTACAGCAGCATTCTGGATTGGATCGTGTTCAATGATCCCATGAAGAATCCCTACTATCCGTTCGTCGATACATACAACCTGCCCTTCGACATCGGTTACAAACTGTGGGAGATCCTCGGAGGGGCCATCGCTTGGCTCATCAACCTGATCTTCCCCGGCAACCCCGTGTCGACCTGGTTGGTCTGCGATGCCACCAGCACCCTGATGGGTCTGCTCATCTTCATGCTCCTGATCTTCATCGTCGCCTTCGTGAGCACGCTTATCGTCCTATGGATGGAGCGTAAGTGCCTCGGAAGGATGATGGACAGACGCGGAACAATGGTCGGAATGAAAGGATTCCTCCAGTGTGTCGCGGATGGTCTCAAGACCTTCATGAAGGAGAACACCGCACCCAAGAAGGTCGACAAGATGACCTACTGGTGGTGCGTCTCGCTTATCGTCGGACTTTCCGTCCTTGTCCTCTGTATGGTCCCCCTGTCCCAGAGATGGTTCGTCGTGGACTACCAGACCGGACTCCTGATTGTCATGGCGTTCTTCGCCCTCGCACCCTTCCTGATCCTCGTGTCCGGATGGGCTCAGAACAACAAGTACTCCCTTATCGGAGGAATGAGGGCTGCCGAGCTGATGATCTCCTACGAGGTCCCCATGCTCATCCTGATCGCCACAACCGCACTCCTCGCTGGCAGCTTCAACATCGGAGACATCGTCAACGCCCAGAACGAGACAGTTTGGTACATCATCCCCCAGATCATCGGAGCCATCACATTCTTCTTCTGCGCAACTGCAGAGGCCGAGCGTGTTCCCTTCGATATCGCAGAGGCAGAGGCCGAGTTGGTCGAGGGATGGCAGACCGAGTACGCCGGAATGAAGTGGGGACTTATCATGCTCGGAGATTACATGAGGGGATCCGTCTCCTGTTCCATGTTTGCGATCCTGTATCTCGGTGGATGGACACTTCCCTTCATCGGAAACGGACCTATTCCTGAGATCGTGTTCCTGCTGAAGTCCTACCTCGTGTTCTTCTTCATGATTCTCATCAGATGCGCTCTTGCCCGTGTCAGGACCGATCAGATCCTGAACATCGGATGGAAGGTCTTCATGCCCCTGTCCGTCATCAACCTGGCAATAGTCCTGCTACTCAAGGTCGGAGGTGTGTTCTGATGGCTATGAAATATCTTGACAAATATCCAAAGAACCTGGCCAAGAGCCTGTGGGTCCTCAAACCCTGCTGGACCGTCTTGAAGCTCTTCGCCAAGACTGTCACACACAGGTCCATGACCATCCTGTATCCCTACGAGAAGGAGTGGATCCCCGATAACTACCGCGGACGCCCCGGACTCAGGTTCGACAAGTGCGTCGGATGCGGTATGTGCGTCCGTATGTGCCCCACAGCCTGTATCAAGCTGATCGAGGTGCCCGACGACGAGGGGAAGCCCGTCATGAGGCCCCAGGTGAACCTCGGAAGATGCGCCATGTGCGGATACTGTGCCGAGTACTGTCCCCTGGACGCCATGACCGTGACACCCGAGTACGAGCTCGCCGAGTACACCAGGTACGACCTGCTCTATGGCCCCAGGAGGCTCAACTATGAGGGAACCACCCCGGGCATGGAGGTCAAGCTGGAGGTCACCCTGCCTTCAGATATCGAGAACGGAAACCCCGAGAGGCGCGTGTCCTTCTTCGATCTCGACAGGCCCGAGCTCACAGACAGCAAATGTATCGGATGCAAGAAGTGCGCCAAGGTCTGTCCCGTCAACGCCATCGAGATGGTCGAGAAGGGAGTCAACGACAAGGGCAAGCCCATCCTCCGTCCGGTCATCGACAACTCGAAGTGCATCTGCTGCAGCAACTGTGTTATTGACTGCCCCAAGGACGCACTTCAGATCAAGGAGGTGCTGTGATGCTTGACGCACTCATCGATTTGATTTACGCAGTATGGTTCGGTCTCCTCGACTTCGGAGCATACCTCCTGGACAACCTGGACCTCGTGGCATTCATGATCCTCGCAGCCATTGCAGTGCTCGCAGCGATCTACGTCGTCACGGACAAAGAGGTCGTCCACAGTGCGTTCTATCTTGCACTGGTGTTCCTATGTGTGGGATTCGTGTACTTCTTCCTCGAGACGGAGTTCATCGGAGTCGTGCAGATCCTGGTCTACGTCGGAGCCATCACCATCCTGTTCGCATTCAGTATCATGCTTACCAGAAGGTATATTATGAAAAAGGAGGGCGACGAATGAACAAGAAAACGGCAGTTGGAGCAGCAGTGGCTGTTGTCCTTCTCGCGGTTCTCGTTGCAGGTATCGCCACAGTCAACTGGGACGACTTCACTGAGAGTGACACACCCGTCTCCCTTCCCGACATCAGCACGAAGCCGGGAGCACCTGACAGCATCTACGATGACGACGGTGACCTGAAGGAGAACAGTCTCCCCTACGTCGTCTTCGAGAAGTACGGACTGGTCCTCATTCCCCTGGCAATCCTGATGTTCGGTGCCATGGTCGGAGGAGTCTGTATCGCAAGGGAGGAGGTTGAGAAAGATGATTCCAATTGAGTACTTCCTCGTCCTCGCAGCGATCCTGTTCGCCATCGGAGCATACGGAGTGATCACAAAGAGCAACGCGATCATCGTGCTCATGTGCATCGAGCTCATGCTCAACGCAGCCAACATCAACTTCATCGCGTTCGGTGCATTCAACGGCGACATCCTCGGAGAGGCATTCGTCGTCATGACGATCTCCGTCGCAGCCGCAGAGGTTGCCGTGGGTATCGCCATCCTGCTCAACGCGTACAAGAACAAGAAGACCACAGAGCTCGACGACGCCGAGCTCAGGACACTGAGGTGGTAAGGATGTTCATAGAATATACCTGGCTCGTGCCTCTTGTCCCCATGCTCTGCTTCCTGATCATCGGTCTCGCCGGAAGGAAGACCCCTGAGAAGGGCGGTTACATCGCAATAGCAGGAGCTCTCATCTCATGCATCCTCGCCGTACTGATCTCCTACGAGTATCTCACCGGCGATGCATACCCCGCACCCGTCACAGAGTCCATCCAGTGGTTCATCATCCCTGGATCCACCGACTATGTGCTCAACCTCGGATACTACGTGGACGGCCTCACCTGTCTGATGATGCTGTTCTCGTCGTTCATCTCCACCCTGATCTTCATCTACTCCATCGGATACATGGGAGACCAGGGCGCAAGGAAGACCAGGTACTACGCCGAGGTCTCCCTGTTCCTCACCGGAATGCTCGGACTCATCGTCTCCAGCAACTTCCTCGAGATGTTCATCTTCTGGGAGGTCATGGGACTCTGTTCCTACCTGCTGATCGGATTCTGGTCCTTCAGGCACCCCGACGGGGACGCTGCATCCGCCAACGCGGCATCCGCAGCAAAGAAGGCATTCCTGGTCACACGTCTCGGAGATGTCTGTCTCATGGCAGGTCTCTTCATCCTGCTCGGCCAGTTCCACTGCCTCGACTACGCCGCACTCTTCGACCCCGCTAACATCGCGAACGTCGATCCCGACATGCTCATGCTCGCCATGGCCCTCGTCTTCGGAGGAGTCATCGGAAAGAGCGCTCAGTTCCCCCTGCACGACTGGCTGCCCGATGCGATGGCAGGACCCACCACTGTGTCCTCACTTATCCACGCGGCAACAATGGTCAAGGCGGGAGTCTACCTCGTCGCAAGGGGATACCCCCTGTTCGTCCAGTGCCCCGACGTCATGCTGTTCGTCGGAATCATCGGAGGAATCACCGCATTCATCGCGGCCACCATGGCACTCAACAACATGAACATCAAGAAGGTCCTGGCTTACTCCACCATCTCCCAGCTCGGTTACATGATCCTCGCTCTCGGAGCGGGAGGATATCTCGTCGCGCTCGGAATGGAGATGGGTGACGCCGAGGGCGCAGCACTCATCACAGCCGGTGTCGCCGGATTCACTGCCGGATGCTTCCACATGATGAACCACGCTTTCTTCAAGGCCCTGCTGTTCATGTGTTCCGGATCCGTCATCCATGCGGTTGGTACTGAGGACATGCGCGAGATGGGTGGACTTGGAAAACACATGAAGATCACATCGATCACCATGCTGCTCGGTTCCCTGTCCATCGCAGGATTCCCGTTCTTCAGCGGATTCTGGTCCAAGGATCTCGTCCTCGAGATCGCAATGGAGGCCGGAGCTGACGGGTCCGTCTGGTTCACCGTCATGTGGATCCTCGCAATCATCACAGCCTTCATGACCGCGTTCTACATGTTCCGCATGTGGTTCATGACCTTCATGGGTGAGGAGGGACACGCCACCCAGCACTGCCACGGCGAGTCTCCCAAGACCATGACCGTTCCCCTCATGATCCTGTCCGTCTTCGCTGTCATCAGCGGATTCTTCATCATGTTCGGACTCGACGGAATGGTCTCGTTCAACGTCCTCGACTCTGGTGCTTTCCAGGTCGGAGGAGGTCACTCTGAGGGATTCGAGTACTTCGTAGAGCTGTTCACCAATGTCTACACCTATCTGACCATCGTCCTGGCCCTCGTCGGTATCGGACTCGCATACATCATGTATGTGAAGAAGAGCATCAACCCCGGAAAGTTCAACAAGAACGGAGAGTCCTGGCTTTACAAGGCACTCACCAAGAGATGGTGGTTCCCCGATCTGTACAACCAGATCTCCTGGAAGCTCGGATACGGTGTCGCACGCGGAGTCAACTACATCGACAGACAGGTCGTCGACGGAACCGTCAACGGACTGTCCAGCGCCGTCGTCGGCGGTGGAGATTCACTCAGCAAGGTCCAGACCGGACACGTCCAGGACTACTCGTCCATCGTGCTCATCGGTATTGCCGTGCTGTCGGTTCTCTTCATTGTGATCGCAAAGGTCCTGGGAGGAATCTGAGATGGAAATATCACTACTCACTCTGCTCATCGTCCTCCCCCTGATCGGAGCCATCGTGACCCTGTTCATGGGTGGCGAGAGACAGAAATACGCAAAATATGTGGCAGCAGCATTCTCTGCCATCACACTCGTCATCGCCCTTCTGGTGATGTTCAACGATGATATGGCCGGTCTGGCCACCAGCTTCACCTGGATCGAGACCGCAGACATCACCATCAGCTTCTCGCTGATGGTCGACGGACTCAGCATCCTGATGGTGTTCCTGACAGCTCTGCTGTCCCTGCTGGTCGTCATCTTCTCCGCAGAGGAGGAGGACAGGCCCAACTACTTCCACACGCTCGTACTGGCGATGGAGGTCGGACTCATGGGAGTCTACCTGGCGGCGGACTACTTCCTGTTCTACGTCATGTGGGAGCTCACGCTCATCCCCATGTACTTCATGATCTCCTGGTATGGAGGACCCCGCAGGCACTATGCCGCTATCAAGTTCTTCATCTACACCCACGTTGCATCTCTCGTGATGCTGATCGGAATCTTCGCCATGGCATTCGAGGTCGGATCCGTCCTCGGACATGTCGACTTCAGCTTCGCTACCATCAATTCCATGATGCCCCTCATGTCCGATTCGTTCCAGGTGCTCGTCTTCGCGCTCCTGTTCTTCGGATTCGCAGTCAAGATGCCCGCAGTTCCCTTCCACACATGGCTGCCCGATGCACACACCGAGGCACCCACTGGAGGATCCGTCCTGCTGGCAGGTGTCATGCTTAAGATGGGATCCTACGGTATCATCCGTGTCTGTGTCGAGGCTCTGCCCGCCGGACTGGAGTACTGGCAGTGGGTCATCATCGCCATCGCCATCCTCTCGATCATCTACGGTGCATACGGCTGTATCGCCCAGAGCGATCTCAAGAAGATGGTCGCATTCTCGTCCATCAGCCACATGGGAATGGTCATGCTCGGAATCGGTTGCGGAACCGAGGCCGGAATCATGTTCGCCATCTTCCAGATGTTCGCACACGGACTCATCACCGGAATCCTGTTCAGATCG
>JBJEIK010000243.1:0-6558 GCA_051876975.1 Candidatus Methanomethylophilaceae archaeon | reverse complement strand
AATAGAATAGGAAAACCATGATTATTATTCAGGTTACATGAATAAATATCATTTTACCGTATGAAACTATGTAATGAACGATTATGTTTATCTATGTCGATTTTGATACACCCCATCATGGAGAATATGGACAGATTTTTCCAAGGCTTCCCTTCACAGGAGAAGGTCGCCCGCATTCTGATGAGGTATGGTATCCGCGTGAAGGACGGCGAGGCGTTCTGCGGCGACATCGGTCAGAGCGATTCCGCCATCGGCCGTGCCGCGGGGGTCGACCGCAGGGTCGTGAGGGCCACTCTGGAACGCATCTCCAAGACGCCGGAACTGGACGCCGTGTTCTCCAAGCTGCAGTCGATGCTGTCCATGATCGACCTTGCTCCGGAGATAGGATGCTCATCGATGGTCATAGTCCCCACGGATGCGACCATGCCGGGTATCCTGGCGGACATCACCGCGACCCTCTACGAATCGGGCGTGTCCGTCAGGCAGGTTTTCGTAGACGACTCCGGCGACAGGGAGAAATCGGTCCTCTCCGTCGTCGTGGACGGGAGGATCCCGCCCGAGGTCATCCCCAGGCTGAAATCCTGCCGCGGAGTCGCCAGCATCATCATCAAATGACCTGGACCTTCAGCGAGGAGGTCTTGAGCACCTTCTTGGGGCAGACTCCCTCGCATCTCCTGCATGCGGTACCTGCGCACCTGTCGGACTGGATCTCCGCCTTGTAAGCGGAGACGCCCTCGGGCTTGATCTCCAATGCCTTCTCGGGACATTCCTTGACGCACTTCCTGCATCCGATGCAACCCTCGACGATGCCGTCCAGGATGGTTCCGGACTTGATGATGTGGACCTTGCAGTTCTCGGTGTCGGGGAGGTCCCTGACGGCGAGACGGGTGACGCTCACATCATCGGGATCGGGGAGCTCCGGCAGGACCGGGATGTTGTAGATCTCCAGCATGGGGTTGTACTGGTCCATGGGCATGCTGCTGCACCAGAGGGAGTACTCTATCGAGTAGAGATTCTTGAACGTCTCCGATGTGGCGAACATGCAGTGGGTCGCGCGGAGCTTCTTGGCGAACTCCCTCAGGTCATCCATGGAGATCTCGCCGAATATGATCTTCCTGGCCATTCCGATGGACGTGTTGCCGAACTGGATTATCTCCCTGGCACCGGGAGTGACCATTCCGACCTCCATAGCCTTCTTGGCATCGACGTAGAGTCCGGATGCTCCCGACATGTAGGCCTTCCTGACATCGTCGACCCAGAGTCCGGCCTCGCTCAGAAGGGTGAGGAATCCGGCACGCAGTGCACCGATGGCCTTCCCTGCCTCCTCCACATCCTTGGATGTTATGGTTATGCCATCTTGGAGATGCAGGAGTCCGTCGCCGGTCTCGATCTTCGGGGGGACGATGATGCCCTGCTTCATCCCGTTCGCCAGGGCTGCGATGACACCGGTTCCGGTGATACCGATGGCCTTCCCATGCATGGGTCCCTCCTCGATGACATCACCGGTAAACGGATCGATGAGGTCTCCGGGCTGCGGGGCGATGGTGTCATCCAGGACATAACATCTCCATCCCCTGTCTGTGATCTCCACCTCGCTGAGTGCACCGGGGGCTGCGAGCATACCCCTCTCGATCTCCTGTCCCTCGAGTGCGGGTCCCGCCGCGGCGGATCCGGTGTAGACGTTGCCGTCCTTCACCAGTGCCATCTCCGCGTTGGTGCCGTAATCCACGACGATGCAGGGCTCCTTCTCATCGAGGATGTCCGTCATCAACATCATGGCTATGGCATCCGCACCGATCTCGTGGGTGACCGCCGGGGGGATGTAGACCTTGGCATCGGGCATTCCGACGAGTCCGATGGATTCCGCACTGACGATGTCCCCGAGCCTGGGGGGAGACACGACCCCCAGGGACTTGACCATGTTCTTACCGGCGTATGCCAGGTCCCTTATCTCGATGTTCTGGAACAGGGAGAGCTGGAACGGATTGCCGCACACCGCCACATCGGTGACCTTGGAGAGGTCTATGGCCAGTTCCTTGAACAGGTTGTTGATCGCACCGATCATGAGTCCGTTCGCAACATCCTCTCCGGACTTCATGGCGAAGTTCACATGGTCTATGACGTTCATACCAGGTATCGGATGACGCTCGGTGACCGCGGTGGCGATCGTCCTCTTAGTATCGATGTCAATTGCCTGACAGCGGAACCCGCTGGTTCCCAGATCCAATGCAATACCGTAGCTCATTTCCTATTCCTCCTTATCACAGCGAGTATCTCGCGCTGTTCACCGCCATCACGGCGGTCCCTATCTCGAGGGGGTCGTGGATGATGGCCTTGGCCTTCCTCCTTCCCTCCTCGTCGAAGTAATGCGGAACCCCGGGTGTCGAGAATATCGAACCCTCCGCGATCTTCTCACCTGAGAATATCGCAGGCGCCGCGTTTAAAATCAATGTATGTTCGGAGAGTGCCCTGTCCACATCCTCCAGCGCCCTTACGCCGTAAGCGGCTTCCAGGGCCTTCGCCTTGTCGAAGAGGATGTCGGTGACCCTGACGTCGGCCCCCATGTCCTTGAGGATCCTGACCGCCCAGCTGCCGACGAATCCGGCACCTATGACCAGGACCTCCTTCCCCTCCAGTCATCCGGCTGCGTTCTTCAATGCGACGGAGTATCCCATGGCCGTACCCCATGAGTTGTCCGTCTGTCTGTTGGTCCTGGTGTTGTAGGCCACGAACTTGTTGTCGTCGGCCATCATTATCAGATCGACCCCGTCATCCACCGCCTCGGCGAAACCGTTGACATCGGTTCCCTCCGTGACATGGCTGTCCATGCCGAGACGTCTGACTATGGCATCCACCGATGCGGAGAATCCGCTGATGACGCCCAGGCCGGACGTGATGGGGACCACGCCCACCCTGAACCCGGAGAGGTCCATGTCGTCGACGTCGAAGCCGGCGGCCTCCAGGGCTATCCCCTTGACCGTCTTGCCGGTCATCTTCAGCAGTCTTGAGTCGAGGTCGATCTTGTCGTCTGGGACCCCCTCGATGAGGTCCGGCGTGAGTCTTGTCATCATACCACCTCAGGGGAACCGTCGATGAACTCCTCCACGGAGCACTCGTCGAGTATCCTCTGTATCTCGGAGGCGCATCTGCGGTCGACCTCCTCCTCGGTACCTCCGGAGGTGATGAGCGTCGCCCTCCACTCGGACTTACCGGGTTCGTAATCCGTGATCGCATCATCGGAGCCGAAGAGCCCCTTCACCAGACGGGGGTTGCGGACATGTCCGAACTCCTTCTCCCCGCATGCACGGAGCACCCCGTCCTTCATGACCACGTGCCTGTAGACGGATGAGCCGTCTCCCCTGACGCGACCGGTCTCCTTTCCCATGGCGGTGAACATCAGCTCCTCCAGAAGGTTGACGCCCGTCGCGGCCTGTATCGCGGCCGGGGTCTGACTCGGGATCCTGGCATCGATCTCCAACACCCTGAGTCCCTTCGGTGTGAGGATGGCCTCCACATCCATGAGAGCGGACAGTCCCATGCTCTCGGCCACATCCTTCCCGATCCTGCCGAACAGCTCGTCATCCTCGGGGGACAATATGTCAGGGTTGCAGCGGACCATCTTACAGTCGTAGTTGGTGTCCAGGACGACCTCCGTGGTCACAAAGGACCTGGCGGTGGTTCCGTCTCCGATCACCTCTATGGAAACACTCTTCCCGTGGACGAACTCCTGTATCACCGGCTCGTCGTTCAGGGAGCGGACGATCTCCAATCCCCTGTCCACATCATCCTGATCGAATGCGACGGAGACCCCTATGCTCCCGCTCTGGGAGGAGGGCTTCACTATCGCCGGGAACCCGCACTCCGGCCACTTGCCCGGAAGCGGGACACCCACGGACCCCATGATCTCGTTGGACCTGTTCTTCGAGCACGAGATCTCATAG
This sequence comes from Candidatus Methanomethylophilaceae archaeon, assembly GCA_051876975.1. GTDB lineage: Archaea > Thermoplasmatota > Thermoplasmata > Methanomassiliicoccales > Methanomethylophilaceae > Methanoprimaticola. Next base: position 2,617 of record JBJEIK010000243.1, on the reverse strand, counting down.
GAGTGCATATCGAAAAGCAGCGGGATGTCAGAATCGCGCAGCATCCCGTCAAGACGGTGGAGGAGGTCGAGCTCCTCGCAGGCGGGGATGACCGCGTCGCATCCTTCGAATATCCCCATGGCGGATTCGGGGTCCTTGGTGGGGTCCAGGACGAACGAGTCGTCGCAAATGGACAGGGCGGGCGCATCGGCCTTCCTGTCGAGAACAACGGTTTCTATCCCGGCCTTACCGGCCAGATACACTGCCTCCATGCCCTGGAGGGCACCTCCGACTATCGCCAACCTCATCCTACTCACACTCCACCCTCTTGGGTCTGTGGGCATCCAGGAAGGACACGTACTCGGATGAGGAGGCATGACGGTAGCCCATCTCCTCCAGCATCTCGTACACGTGCTCCACGGAACGGTTCCCGTTCTCTATGTCCAGCTCATGCTGTGCGACGCCTGCCAGGTTCTGGTTCGGGGGCACGATGGACGTTATGACGTTCGCACCAGCGGCGATCCTCGTCTTCAGTCCGGCTATGCCCTCCACATCCAGACTGCAGGGTATGAGCTTGTCGTGGTAGAGGATCCTCATGACCGCGATGGCCTTCAGCTCCTCTGTGGAATCGTACGGTGTGACGAACTGCATGGGTGTCCCCTCCTGGGGCACGAATGTCATGGCACGGACCTGCTCGCATCCGAGGATTCCCATCTCCACGATGGTCTCTGCCCTGTCACGGATGTTCTCACCGAGTCCGATCATCATACCGTCCTCGGCGAGGAGACCTGCCTCCCTGGCCCATGTCTTCTGGTTCCTGCGGTCGTCGAAGCTCTGGTCCAACCTCAGGGACTCGAAGAGCTGCCTGTTGTAAGTCTCCTGATAGCATGCGTACCAGTCGGCGCCCGCATCCCTCACCTGAGCGAACATCTCCCTGGGGAGCGCGCCCGGAGATGCCATGATGCTTATCCCCACGTCGTCACGCACCGAGGATATGATGTCCAGGAGTCCCCTGTAGCCATCGGCGTACATCTTCGGATCCTCACCCATGGTCAGGTCCGCGAGGTTGATGCCCGCATCCCTGAGTCCTCCGGCGAGTTGGACGATCTCCTCCTTGGACTTCCTGTACCTGTCGATGGCGTGGTTGGAGCTCCTGTAGTAGCAGAATGTGCAGTTGTTCTTGCAGTAGGTGGAGAAGTAGACGAAGCCGTATGTGAAGATCTTCCTGCCGAACTCCCTGTCCCTGACCCTCCTGGCGGCGGAGAACAGCTGCTCCATTTCCGCTGGGTCGGTGATGGACATGAGCTCCTGGACATCATCCACGCTCACATCCCGGCCGTTCTCGGCCCTGTCTATGATTTCCGCTATCATGATGAGGCCTCAGTCGATCTTGTAACCGTCCAGATATGTGATACTCTTACCGGTCTTGCGGACGCTGCTCTTCTTGTTCGCCAACATGAGGAGGCGCTCCAGTCCGAATCCGACACCGGACCAGGGCTCATGGATATCGTGTGCGGCATCGAGTATGTGGGGCCCGACCGCTCCGGAGGCCACCTCCATGCCGTCGACCTCCACATCGAGGGTCTCCTTGTACACATCCGACTCCTCGCGGACGAGCTCGTACTCCAGACCGGCGGATGTCATCACATCGTCGATGTAATCCTTCAGACACTCGATGGGGTCTCCCTCGGGGCCCAGGTCCACCAGGTTGAGCATGGTGAACTCCTCGAGATGCCTGCTGCTCTTGGACTCCTTCCTGAAGCATGACCCGATCTCGAAGATCCTGACGGGTCCGTCCGTATGGTCCCTGAGCTTCCTCATGACCACGTAGAGATTGGGGGCGAGCATCGGCCTGAGGCACCTCTTCTCATCGATGAAGAACACCTGTTTGTACAGGGGATGGTCGGGGGTTATGGTCATCTTGGCCAGTGCGGCAGTGGATATGATGATGGGTGTACGGACCTCTATGAACCCGCGCGAGATCAGCTTCTCGGCGATCCTGGCCTCCAATGCGGCCAGATCGTGTCTCCTGGGCTCCTTGATCAGGACCTTGATGCCCTGGTCGTTCGCAGATTCGGTCCTGGACATCTCCTTGGAGAACTGCCTGTCCCTTTCGGAGGCATCGTCGAACTCCATGTCCGACCAATTCCTGTCTCCATACTCCATTAAATGCTGAATCTGCGGATCCGTGAATTTAATACCCATTTGCTCACCGAAATGACAATGGCGAAAGGCCGGGGTGTCGATCCCCGCTGGCTAGGTTTTAGAGACCCGCTGGTCGCCGGACCGCCCTCCACTGGAGAAAATTGACGAATCTGTGTTATTAATAGATTGTCTGTCCCGAGGTTATGAAACATCTCATTTTTAATTATTTGCCAAGTAAAACAGACTTTTTTCAAATGGTTGGAATAATTTTTTAATGGTAATATCGGTAATATAAGCAAACTATAAATAATAGTTTCTGATGGAACCCATATTGGAATAGAAGAATTTAAATAATAATCTCAAGAAGTAACATAAAAAATCCATTTCTCCATAATCAAATATTTAATTATTTCTGATAATAAAAAATGAATTGGCCACATCGAAGAACGAACGTGACATGACCTGAGATCCACCGAAACGGTCAGAATCCGAG
>JBJEIK010000242.1:0-6676 GCA_051876975.1 Candidatus Methanomethylophilaceae archaeon | reverse complement strand
TACAAGACCGGCAGGCAGAGGGAGCTGAAGTCCATCGCCAGGTCCATGCTCATGGACCCCAGGAACGACGACCCCGAGTTCCAGCCCATATTCTATCTCGCCATCGCGATGCTCGAGGGGAAGGGAGCCAGGTCCTTCAACCAGTTCTACGCCATGGGCAACGATGTCCGCTCCATGGACCCGAACTTCGACATCTCGGAGAACCTGAGGTCCATCGAACTGGTGGAGGGAAGTACCCTGGACTGCCTCTTCTCGAGCATCCATGTCAGACGGTACCTATCGGAGAACCTGTCCGGAACCTTCAGGGAGCACGCGGACACCATTGTGGACATCCTCCGGGAGATGGCCGGCCCCGATCCCGGCGCATGGTCCTCGGACGACGGGATGATGAACGCCATACTGGATGCATGCGGCCTCAAACCCACCAAGACCAATCTGAAGAGCGTCCGTCCGGCGGTGAACAAGGTCGCCAAATGCATCTCCGGAGGATGCGTGATCACCCCCGGCTCCCTCGAGATACCATCCGAGCACGCATCGGAGTTCGCGGACATCCTGAGGGAGATGCACAGGGAGATGCTCGAACAACGTCGCACCGACTTCCCCGCCAGACCGATATCGCCGTGCGAGGGATGCGATTACTACAGGATATGCACCAAGGACATCGTAGTCCTGGAGGATGATTCCGATGGCTCTGAATGAATCACAGGAGAGGATAGCGGCCACCGTCGACGGAATGGTGGTCGTCGATGCCGGTCCGGGAACCGGGAAGACCAAGACCATCACCGAGAGGTATCTTCGCATCCTCGCGAAGGAGGATGTCTCACCCAACGACATCCTGCTGCTCACATTCACCAACAATGCCGCGACAGAGATGTCCCAGCGCCTCAAGGCCGCCCTCTTGAAGGAGGGAAAGGTGAAGGAGTCCAAGCAGATCCAGGCCAGGACGTTCGATTCCTTCTGTCTGTCGATAGTCATGGATTCTCCTGACCAGATCAGTGATTTCTTCGGTATCCGCGAGACCCTGACGCACAACGTCAGGATGTCCACGAACTCCACGCTGAACCGCGACTACTTCCTGAGGTTCCTCGACAGGTTCCTGAGTGAATCCGGAGATATGTATGGGGACCATGCAAGGATCGCCACCGGGGACCCCCTGGCGGTGATGTCCACCATCGACAAGCTGATGGCACGCGGGATCGTACCCCTCTCCAAGGGATGGTTCGACAGGGATGGCGGAAGGTCCGTGGAGGGCGACATCGTCGAGGTGGGGAAACGCCTCAAGTCCCTCCGCAACGAGGGTTCACTCAAGGACCTGATCAAGAAGCAGGACATGGACGACTACCAGGCTGCCCCCGACATAATGGTAGTGAGTGATGAGGAGATCTCCATGGCCGCGGACGGCGACAGATCGGGACTCTTCGATTTCATCCACGATGTCTATTACGAGTTCATAAGGCAGAGCATCAGGGACAACAGGCTGACCTTCGGTCTGGTCTCCACGTTCGCGTTCACAGTCCTCTACAACGATGCCCATGTACGCGAGAGGAACTCGTTCCGCTACGTCATGATCGACGAGTTCCAGGACACCAATGCTAATCAGCTGATGATAGCCCTGATGATCCTCAGCGAACCCAACCTGTGCGTCGTTGGGGATTGGAAGCAGGGGATCTACGGATTCAGATACGTTTCCATCGAGAACATAACGGAGTTCGAGAGCAGGGTGATAGCCTTGAGACGTTTTCTGAACGATGACGGGATCAGACGTGTCGCCTTCTCCGTTCCGGAGACCCTGAGACTGCCTTTGGATGTCAATTACCGTTCCACCCAGGAGATCATCGACACCGCCTACGAATGCCTCCTCATGCCCGCAACCCAGAACGAGGTCGTGAAGGTCCCCGACATCACCTACATCACCGCCGGCAGGACCGATATCGGCGATGACAGGTGCATACGCTACTCCCAGGCGGATGACAGGGACGGGGAGATCGCCATGACCGTGGCCGCCATCCGGGACTACGTCTCCTCGGGGAACTACATCGTGCACACCGATGACGGATCCAGACCGATGGGATACGGTGATATCGCAGTCATAGCGGGGAAGAACTCCCAATGTGTGAAGATCATGGAAGCATGCACCGAAGAGGGCATACCCGCCTATCTCTACGGGGATGTTGACATCATGTCCACGCGTGAGGGCAAGCTCGCCCTGGCTTGGCTCAGGTTCGTGAACAACGAGGCGGACGAATGGGGATACATGCCCATCCTGGCGGATATGGGATACACACTTGAGGAACTGGAGAGGCGCAAACCGGACAACGGTTCGCCCGGAGGCAACCGCCGTTTCGACCTTCCGTCCGAACTGTTGGCACAGAGGTCCCTGCTCCGTAACAAGAGACGCAGGATAACCGAGCTGTTGACATGCATATTCGAATACTACGGTCTGGACAACGATATCACCCAGGCCATAATCTCCAGCATATCCTCACTCCACAGGTCATCCCTGCTGACGGTGTCAGATGTGATCAGGATCATGGAGGATGACATAGACAACGGCACATCCTATGATGTGGAGCGCACCGTGGAGACGGATGCCGTCAAGATCATGACCATGCACAAGTCGAAGGGTCTGGAGTTCCCCGCGGTCATCCTGCCGTTCATAGACAGGGGCACCGTGCCCAAGCCCGCCCGTGACACCTCGACGTTCACCTACGACCCCCTTCTGGGGATCAGATGCACGAAGGAGGTCGCTCGCTACGGCGATTACACCAAGATCTGTAAGTCCTGGAGGACAAGATTGGCGAAGAAGGCGGCCCCCATCGATTATGATGAACAGAGACGCCTGATGTTCGTCGCCATGTCCCGTGCCAAGCAGTATGAGACGGTGATATGCAACAGATCGTCCGAATCCCCGTTCTTCAAGCATCTGTCGAAGGACCTGATAACCCCGATACCCGAGGTTCTGTCGGATATGGAGCAGGACGAGGGGGAACTGATAAAGCGGCCTGATGTCCCCGTTGCCGTCCGCAGGAGACGTACCATGGCCGTCCACGACCTGATGGACTTCGGTGCCGATACCGGACAGGAGCCCCAGCCCGGATGCGACGAGATCGGTGGGAAGGGAAGGGACTACGGTGACAAGGTCCACAAGATCGCCTACCAGATGCTCCATGGTGGCACTCCGAAGGAGAAGCTCCCGGAGATCCCACACATACAGTCGATCCTCAACGGACTGGATGGTGCCGATATCAGAGGGGAGGTGGATTGCGGTCTTCCGATCCCGGGAACCGACATAACCCTCCGCGGCAAGATCGATCTGATCGCGGTGTTCCCCGACAGGGTGGAGATCCATGACTACAAGACTGATGCAACCCCCAGGTTCAGGGACCTGTACACGTTCCAGCTGTCCGTGTACGCCCAGGCCGCCGCAATGCATTACGGTCTCCCCGTAAGATGTTACATCGACTACATCTCCACGGATCTTCCTCCGGAGAAGGTGGAGATGTGGCCCATGAATCTCATCATCGAGCATGTGGTACATGGTACTTCGACCATCAAGTGTTCGGAAAACAGTTGATATAAATAGGAGATAGCCGAGCGGTGGACATGAAAGGATTGACGACGGCGGAGGTCCAGGAGAGGAGGCGTCAGGGCCTCGTCAACGACTCCGATGTCAGGACCAGTCGCACGTACACGGACATAATCGTGAAGAATGCGTTCACGCCGTTCAACATAATCCTGTTCGTGATCGGCGCCCTCCTTCTCCTTCTGGGGAATCTTGTGAGTGCACTGTCCGCTACGGGGATCATCATAGTCAATATCCTTATCTCCACCGTTCAGGAGATGAGGGCAAAGCGCCGTCTGGACAAGATCGAGTTGCTTATACGTCCCAAGGTCACCGTCATCCGTGACGGTGTCGAGGTCGTCATAGATCAGACCGACGTGGTGAAGGATGACCTGGTGGTCCTCCGTGCCGGTGACCAGGCCATGGTCGACGGTATTATCGAGCAGTGTAGGTCCCTGGAGATGGATGAGTCCCTGTTGACCGGGGAGTCCAGCACCGTCCGCAAGGAGGTCGGTCAGACGATATACTCCGGTTCCATCTGCGTCATCGGAGAGGGGTACTACACGGTCACCGCCTTTGGAGACGACTCATATGCATCCAAGATGCTCAGCAGCGCCAAGAAGTTCACATCGAAGCAGACGCCGCTGCAGATGGAGACCGGGACGGTCACCAAGGTGCTCATGGCACTTGCATTTATCATGATGGGGGTCGCCGTCGTAATGGAGTTCTTCAGAGGAGGAACCCTCAGCGAAACCCTGGAGGTCTTCGTTCTCTGCCTGGATGTTGTTCCCGTCGCGCTATTCCTTCTGATAACCCTGACATACATGATAGCGGCGGTCCGCATGTCCGGTTCCGGAGTGCTTCTGCAGAGGGCGAACTCCGTCGAATCCATAAGTCATGTGGACACGGTATGCATGGACAAGACCGGCACCATCACCACCAACAAACTGGTCTTCGAACAGTCGTTCCCGTTCATCGATCCGTCCGTCGCTGAGCATGTGGCCTCCGTCTTCGCCACAACCACCGGCAGCAGGAACCGCACGGTCGATACCCTTATCTCTCAGTACGGGGAGTCTGAGGCCGTTTTGGTGGAGGAGGTACAGTTCTCCTCCTCCCGCAAGTTCAGTGCCGTGAGGGTTGAGGATTCTGGTGACAGATATTGCATCTATTCCGGTGCATGGAATGTCATCAGACCCCATATCGCCAGTCCCGATGCCATAGATGCGATCATCAGATCCGAGTCATCCAAAGGACTTAGGACCATCATCATCTGCAAGGCTCCCGATCAACCGCTTTACGATGGTGACAATCCCATCATACCTGATCTGGAGCCTGTTTCCGTCATCGCTATCAGGGATGAGGTCAGACCCGACTGCAGGGATACGATCGAGGTGTTCCTCCAGAACGATATGGATCTGAAGGTCATCTCCGGTGACGATCCAGTAACCGTTGATGCGTTGTTCTCCATTGCTGATATTCCCGGTGAGAGGAAGATAATCTCCGGTCCCGAACTCGAGGAGATGTCTCCTGAGGAGAGGGAGAAGGCCATCCTGGAGACCAACATCTTCGGAAGGATGAAACCTGAGAACAAGGAGGAGGTCATCGAGACCCTGAAGAGGAACGGAAGATATGTTGCGATGATAGGTGACGGTGTCAACGATGTCAAATCCCTCAAATCCGCCCAGGTCGGAGTTGCACTGGAGACAGGTTCTGGTGCTGCCAGGGGTGTTGCGGACATGGTCTTGGTGAAGGATAACTTTGCCGCACTTCCAAAGGCCCTGATCGAGGGAAGGAAGACCGTTACGGGAATGAGGGACATCCTGAAGCTGTATCTGACCAGGAATTTCGCCTTGGCGATGATGATGGTCATAATCTACATTTTCATAGGGTCTCTTCCGATGATCCCCATCCAGAACACGTTCTACGCCTTCGTTTCCGTCACCATAGCGGCGTTCTTCATGACATTCATCTCCAAGCCGGAGGTCAACAAGGAGCTCATCCTACCGGATGTGTTGAAGTTCTGCATCCCATCTGCGATAATCATCTCGTTCTTCGGTCTGTTAGCCTATGGTATCACCTGGTACCTGGTCGGTTCCGGCACATTGGTGATCGATTGGGATCACATGGCCCAATTCGTTCCAACTGAATTGCTTGAGAAAAATGGAGGAATCATTGGATTCATGTCCTGGGCAGACAGTTCTCCAGAGGAAATCTGTGCCAGGTCCGCATTGGTGTTCACCGTCTCCATCGCCGGTATACTGCAGTTGTTGTTGATCTGTCCCAGGTTCAAGTTCCTGTCTGTGGATGGAAGGACCAACAGATCCTTCATCCCTCTGCTGATCGTAGCATTCCTGCTCTTCATCATCTTCGCGATGTACGAGTTCTTCCCTGTCATCGCTGTACTGTTGGTGAAGCTGGCGTTGTTCCCGAAGGTCTACTTCCTGTTCCTGTTGGTCCTGATAGCTATATGGTTCTTCGTGGAACTGTTCATGCTGAAGAAACAGGTTCTGAGGAAATCCACAGAGAAGTTCGAGAAGATCTATATGATGAAGCTCCAGGAGGAGTACACCAAGGGAGACGTCCAGGAGGACGATTGAACACAAACCACTTTGAAACCTTAAAACAGGAGGAACGGTCCCATCCGCCATCCTCCAATCGTTTTTACCAGAAACACCATTGGTCTTTGTGGAAGTCTAAACTGTTTCCTTCGGAGTCTATCACACGTATCTTATCGACACCTTTCAGATCTGTCATGTTGATCGTGTGTATCAGTGCGTCCGTGATTATCTCGAGGGCATGTTTCTCACTCTCGTAGTCTTTCGGACCACAGTCGTAGAAATCGGGAAGCTCCCAGCCTTTCTCATTGAGGAAGTGAAGTCTCACCATGTTTGTACCAAGCGGGGTGTGTTTAAAATGGTTTCCCGGAAATCTTCACATTTTACGAACCGTCTGATTTCAGATAGCACTTCGGATAGTCCGAGTCGTCAGATATGGTAGTTGTGGTCCCTGTACATCTGTATCATCAGATAGGATGCCATCTGGGCATCGGACAGGGCCCTGTGGTTCTGCAGACCGTGTATGCCTGCGGGATCCCCTTCCACGATGTGAGTGTAG
>JBJEIK010000241.1:0-6677 GCA_051876975.1 Candidatus Methanomethylophilaceae archaeon | reverse complement strand
CCCTCTTCCCTGTCGGAAAGGATGCCGATGCGGGCAAGGAGATGAACGCCGCCATAACCGTGTGCAAGAGCGGTGCATCCAACAGGATGGGCGGCAAGGCCACCGTCAACGTGGAGGTGGGGAACAGAAAATGCCCCGAATGCGGAAAGATGACGTACCGCAACTGGTGCAGGGACTGCAACGCCCACACAACGTACGTCCCCAAGGCCAACGCCTTCGGGAACATCGGACCCGCACCCATGGACATAGACCTGGAGGATGAGTTCAAGGCCGCATGCGCCTCCCTGGGCGAGAAGGCCCCCTCCGAACTGAAATGCCTGGATGTCCTCGTCTCCAAGAACAAGTTCACCGAAGCCGTCGAGAAGGGGATCCTGAGGCAGAAGAACGGCGTCTCCACATTCAAGGACGGCACCATACGTTTCGACATGACCGACATTCCGATCACCCACTTCAAACCCAGGGAGATAGGCCTCAGCATAGAGAAGGCCCACGAGCTGGGATACACCCACGATTGGAACGGCGATCCGCTCACCGATCCGGAGCAGATAGTGGAGCTCAAGGTACAGGACATCATCCCAGCCAAGGACTGCGGAGACTACCTGGTCAAGGTGGCGAGGTTCCTGGACGACGAGCTGGAGGAGTTCTACCACCTTCCCAGATACTACAACGTGAGCTCCAGGACGGACCTCATCGGACACATCACATTCGGACTCGCGCCCCATACATCAGGAGGTATCCTGTGCAGGATCATCGGTTACGCCGACCTCCGCGGATGCTACGGACACCCGTTCTTCCACGCCGCCAAGAGGAGGAATTGCGATGGTGACGAGGACTGCGTCATCCTTGCTCTGGACGGCCTCCTGAACTTCTCCATGCACTTCCTTCCCGATAGGAGGGGAGGACTTATGGATGCACCCCTGGTCCTGACGACGAGACTGGACCCCAACGAGATCGACAAGGAGGCCCACAACGTGGACTGCCTCAGGGAGTACCCCCTGGAGTTCTACTACGCCGCCATGGACATGAAGGATCCCAAGGAGATCGAGAAGAAGATGGACCTCATCGCCGGGAGGATCGGAACCCCCGACCAGTACGAGCACCTGGGATTCACCCATGACACCCATGACATCTCGGACGGTCCAAAGTACTCCGCATACACAACCTTGGAAACCATGATGGACAAGATGGATGCACAGCTCATGCTGGGTAAGAAGATCCGTGCCGTGGATGAGAAGGACGTGGCCACACGTGTCCTGAACAAGCACTTCCTCCCGGACATGATCGGAAACCTCAGGAGTTTCTCCACCCAGACCGTCAGATGCACCAAGTGCGGCGAGAAGTATCGGAGGATGCCCCTTGCGGGAAAGTGCACCAAGTGCGGCAACGCACTGACGCTGACCGTTCACGAGGCGAGCGTGAAGAAGTACCTGGAGATCTCCAAGACCATAGGGGAGAAGTACGGACTCGACACCTACACCAGGGAGAGGATCGACATCCTGGAGATGAGCATGGACTCCGTCTTCAACAACGACAAGGTCAAGAAGTGCAAACTGTCCGATTTCTTCTGATCACTTGGACAGGGAGATGTACTTCGTGGCGATGATGTTGCATTGTGCATCCAATGTCTTCGTGAGAAGCTTGGCCATCATCTTGCCGGCAACCCTGAGCTGGATGCAGACGTTCAGAACCACCTTGATGTCGTAGACGTAGGTGAGATTGGGCTGGTCGGCCCACTTGTCGGCCAGGAGGTCGAGGGTCTCATCGGACGTATGCTCTATGATACGGTCGACGGCCCCGCAGATCCTGTTGATGAAGTCCACATTGGTCTCGATGTACTTGGCGGCCTTCTCCGGCTCCATGAACCCGTCTGAACTCATCTCCGCCTCGCGTGCCTTCACGGCATCCATGAAATCCCTGGACCCGTCGCAGAGGACCTTCATGTCCCTGATGTCGGTGTAGAGGTTGAAGCAGTCCGACAGGAGGATCATATGGTTGGTGGACAGGTTGACCAGACAGGGCTGCGTTGTGCACTGGTGGAGCCTTCCGCGGATGTCATTCAGGAGGTCGGATGCGAACTCCCTGTCATCGAGCTTGAGGTCCAGGTCCACGACTCCGGGATGATAGTCCACCTTCGATGTCGAGGATATGATGACCATGCAGGCACCGGCGGAACCGACCATCCTGGTATAGGTATCGTCATCCGGCACGAGTCCGTCGTCGACGGCCTTGTTCCAGCATGCGAGACCCTCATCGTAGTTCCCGTCGGCCATGTGCCTGAAACCGACGTCCATCAGCTCCTCCGGAGACTTGTCGGGCACCTGATAGGTCTTGGGGGACTCGGTCGCCTTGACCTCGCGTCCGCATTTGGGACAGAAACCGGCGCTCGGATCGAACTTGCTCCCACACTCGGGGCAGATGGTGTTGGTCATGGGACTTCGTAGGGAATCCAGTATAATAACCAATCGCGGAATGGAACAGAATGATGGGTGATCCCCTCCCTCACGGGAGGGGTGAAATGTTTCGCTTCAGAGCTGCTCGAGCTGGGCCTTGAAGTCCTTCGCCTCATCGGCGAGGATCTCCACGGCCTTGTCGAGGGCCTGCTGGGCGGTCAGTGAGCCGTCGGTCTCGAACTTGAAGAAGAAGTTCTTGTCATCACCTTTGACAGTGATGCCTCCCCTCTCTCCCAGGCGGTCCGTGCATGCCCTGCACAGGCTGCAGTCCAGGGGGTTCTTGATGACGAGCTTCCCGTCCTCCACCTCGAAGACCTTCTTCGGGCAGATGGTGGCGCACTCCAGGACCTCCTCGTCGGACTCCATACCCTCCTCGATCTCGATCTGGGGCAGATACTTGTATCCGACTCCGTTGGCGACCTGCCACTTGACGTGCTTCTTGGCGGTTCCCATCACAGCGGTGGCATAGATGAGGACGGCCTGTCCGTCAGTGAGCTCGACTATGGGTATGAACTCGTCCTTGACCCTGAGGTCGGGGTTTCCGAGGGGCTCGAGATCCCCGGAAAGCACCGTGCACGGTCCGATCTTGTTCAGACTGTACATGATGGTGCAGTTGGGACATCCCTCGCCGCCACAGACGCACTCGCTCTGAGGGCAGAAGAGGTTCAGGTCGGTGGGCACAGGGACCATTCCCAGTCTGTGGGCGATGATCTCGTCGAACAGGGGCGTGACGCTCTCGTACTCCTTGTCATCGTACATGATCGGTCCCAGGTGGAACTCGACCTTGTCGATGGCCATCTTGGGGATGTCCGAAAGGAGCGTCCTCCTGAGGGCGTTGGCCATGGCGGGGGAGGAGTCCTTGAGGATGAACTTGGCTTTCCTCTCCGCCATTTCGATTATCTCTATGTCCATGAGGATCCCACCTCAGACCCTGCGTCCTCTGCGTCCGCCCTTCTTCTTGGTACCGTCGTGCGGTATGGGTGTGACATCCTCGATACGGCCGATCTTGAGTCCGGCCCTGGTGAGGGCACGGATGGCGGCCTGGGCACCGGGACCGGGGGAGACGGATTTGTTTCCTCCGGGCGCCCTTACCCTGACGTGGATACCGACGAACTCCTTCTCCTTTGCTGCCTCGGCGACCTTCTCGGCTGCCTTCTGGGCTGCGTAGGGCGAGGACTCGTCCTTGGCCTGCTTGACGACCATTCCACCGGTTGCCTTGGTGATTGTCTCGGCACCGGTGATGTCGGTCAGGGTGATCATGATGTTGTTGTAGCTTGCGTAGATGTTGGCGATTCCCCATTTTGCTGTCATTAGTTCGCACCGTCCTCGACTGTGATTCCTGCTTCCTCTGCATCGGCCTTCGCTGCGGCTGCATCTGCTGCTGCGGCGTCTGCCTCTGCCTTCGCTTTGACCGCTGCGTTGGCTGCGGCCTGCTCGGCGGAGATCCTCATGGGGTGCATCTCGTCGGTGAAGGGGGATGCGGGGTTGAACTCGATGGAGGACTCCTCGGCCCTGGTCACGAGGTAACCGGGAACGGTGACCCTGTGGCCGTTCATGAAGATGTGTCCGTGGGTGATCATCTGCCTTGCCTGCTTGATGGTGCTGGCGAAGCCCTTCTCGTAGACGATGGTCTGGAGACGGCGGGACAGAACGTCCTCGTTCTTGAGTCCCAGGATGTCGTTCAGGTTGGCGTCGGCGGGGAGGTATCCGAGACGTCCGCACTTGGCGAGCAGGGCGTCTGCCTCGATCTTCGCCTGTGCGTCTCCGGTCCTGAGGCGTGCCTGCAGGTCCCTGGACTGCTTCCTCAGGTTCCTGAGGATGGTCTCTGCCTTCCAAACCTCGGTCTTGTTCTTCAGTCCGAATGCACGGACGACCTCGACCTCGGCCTTGATCCTCTCTCCCTGCCAGGGGTGGCTGGGGGTGTCGTATGTCTTCCTTGAAAACTTAGGGTCTCCCATTCAAATCACCTTCAGCTCTTCCTCTGGACTCCCATGGTGAGTCCGGACCTTCCGTTGGACCTGGTCCTCTGTCCTCTGACCTTGTGGCGTCCCTCGTGCCTGATTCCGCGGTAGCAGCGGATCATCTTCATCCTGTTGATGTCGTCCTTCTGGATGATGTCCAGATCGTTTCCGAACAGGTGCATGTCGGCTCCGGTCTCGTAATCCATCTGCCTGTTGATGGCCCAGCTGGGGGCGTACTCGACGTAGGACTTGACGAGTCCCTCGATCTCCTTGATCTTCTCGTCGGAGAGGGATCCGATCTTGACGCTGGGGTCCACGTTGGCCCTCTTTGCGACGACCTGTGCGACCCTCTTTCCTACACCTTTGATGCTCTGGAGACCGATGACGGTCCTCTTCTGACCGTCGATATCGGAGTTGACGATACGGACGATGAAGTTGAAGTTCTCGTCCTCGGTCTGCTGAGGCTCTTTCTTTCCTTTAGCCATTGTTCATTCCTCCGTAAATGATCCCCGAAGGGGATGTGATCAAGCTCCGGTTCCATCCGGAAGGAGCTCTCAGTTTTCACCGCGAGGGTGGGTCCTGAGTTTACGTGAGTCGTCGGAAGGGCTCATGGTATATAAACCCCACATGGGCGGGACAGTTCGGACAGAGTATCGACATAAAGGATGATGATACATCGATGGATAAGGTGATGCCGGCATATCCCCGCCGGCGAGGGGTAGGTGATCAACAGATTGTCGCGGAGACTCACTCGGTCACAGATGCAACAGGTCCTGACACATACCTGTTGTAGAGCACGACCATGATTGCCCACGCGGCAACGATGGCCAAGAGCATGGGTATTCCGATCTGGGCCATCTCGACGAGCATCTCCGCCGTATCGGCGGGATCGTTCATCGCGGTGAGGAACGGGAACCAGGGAACTATCTCCCCGTGCCAGATGTGTTCCACCAGCAGGGCGATGACACTTCCCCAGATCATTATGTTCAACCAACCGACATGGTACTCCTCAGGAATCTTCTTGCGGAACACGGTGGTGACGACACCGACCGCCGCAGGAACAAGAAAACATGCCATTTCTCAAACCTCCATTGATGAATCGTTGCAAGAACAGCAAGTGGATCCGACACGATCCGCCTTGAGCTTATCGATCACAACATACAGTTCCCAGATCGCGAAGATGGGGATGATCATGCAAAGACTCAGCATGAACGCCTCCAAAGACACTTCCAGAAACTCTCCCTCGGCACCCTCCAGGAACCATCCGATGACATGATCCACGAAGATCATGAACGTGAGGCCCCAGAATGCCAGGGATAAACCTCCGAGCCTGTACTTCCCACGGGGAACGACCGCCCAGGCGGCTGTCGCCACAAGGGCTGCAACGGCTGATACGATTAACCACATTTTCTCCTCTTGCCGTTCTCACGGCAAAAAAGCCATTTGCATACGTATTATAAAATGATATGTAAAAAATAATACGAATCTAGACATAAGTAATACCATATCACGAGATGGACATGATATGGAGAATATGTGAATCCAATTGGAGGAAATCGATGGAAAAGGTGCTGGAGGCCGGATTCGAACCGGCGAACTCCTACGAGAAAGGATCTTGAGTCCTTCGCCTTTGACCAGGCTTGGCAACTCCAGCGCAGTGAGTGGATAAGGGGTTTGGTAAATAATGTTATGGGAGGGTCGTGACCTCTCCGCGCTTGCCTGCGATGTAGAAGGTGTACTCATGCTGGGATACCATTCCGCCATCGGCCTCGACTAGCTGTGCGTATCCGGAGAGCACACCGTGACGCATGAGCATCTTGACGTACTTCTCGGCATCCTTGAAATCACAGCTCCTGGCACAGAATGGGAACGTCTTGAACTCCCCCTTGATGTACTCCAGGAACTCCTGGGCCTTCGGATCCGAGATGGGCCTGTCCCTGACGAAGCGCACGATGTTGCCGGGCTTCCCGTTGACGACCTCTCCCCTGCCGTCCGTGGCGAAGGGTTCGACGGCGACGACCATTCCGGCCTTGATCGTGGTGTCCTCACCGTTGTCGTAGCTGGGAACGGACAGACCGGCATGGAGGTTGTAGGGTTCGATCTGATGTCCGCACAGGTTCATGATGGGGACGAACCCGTCACGATTCATGCTCATCTCGACGGCACGTCCGATCTCGCCGAGGGGCACACCGTCACCGATGAACTCCGCAACGGTGTTCCTGGCACGTTTGGATGCCTCGATGAGGTTCCTGTAGGCGTTGGTACC
>JBJEIK010000240.1:0-6695 GCA_051876975.1 Candidatus Methanomethylophilaceae archaeon | reverse complement strand
CTGTCTGCTCCTGGACCAGAAGTGGGTGTATCCGGTGGATTTCATGAGGTCCACTGCCTCCTGGTTCGCCCATGCGACCATCAGGACCTCGTTGGTGATCCAATCCTGGACCACGACGGTGATCAACCCCTTGTCGTCGAATTTCAGATCTGTCATCTTACGTTAACCCCCCTGTCCCTGAGGTACTCCTTGACCTCTCCGACGGTGCATTCGTTGTAATGGAATATTGATGCCGCGAGTGCGGCGGACGCGCCCGTCTGTGCGAACACGTCGTAGATGTGCTCCTTGGAACCGCATCCTCCGGAAGCTATCACGGGGATGCTTACGGCATCCGCAACGGCCTCGGTGAACGGGATGTCGTATCCGGTCTTGACACCGTCCGCATCCATGGATGTGAGCAGGATCTCACCGGCTCCCAGGTCCTCCGCCCTCTGTGCCCACTCGACCGCATCGATGCCGGCGGATTTCGTTCCACCGTGGGTGAAAACCTCCCAATGATCATCAACCCTCTTACCGTCGATGGCGACGACCACGCACTGCCTTCCGAAGCTCTCGGCGCATTCCGATATGATGTCGGGATTGGACACGGCCGCCGAATTGACGGAGACCTTGTCGGCACCGGCGTTGAGGGCGTCCCTCATGTCCTGGACCTTCCTTATGCCCCCACCGACGGTGAGGGGGACGAACAGCTTCCCCGCTGTCTCGGAGACGATGTTCAGCATGGTCTGCCTGGCCTCCAGCGATGCGGAGATGTCCAGGAATGTTATCTCATCGGCACCCTGGAGCTCGTATTCCGTTGCGAGTTCCGGAGGGTATCCGACATCCCTCAGACCCTTGAAGTTGATCCCCTTGACCACCTTTCCATCCTTGACGTCCAGGCAGGGGATGATCCTCTTCGTGAGCATGGTATCAGACCCTGACCTCCGCACGGTCCTTCGTGCTGAGCTCCGTGTCCCTGACCTTCACCGCTTCCCTGAGGGCCCTTCCCATCGATTTGAATCCGGCCTCCACGATGTGGTGGTCGTCGAAACCGCGGACCTTCAGGATGTGGAGGGTGATCCCGGCGGTCATGGCGAAGCTCCTCATGAAGTGAAGGTAGAGCGGATCGGGACAGTCCACATCGGCGTAGGGCCTGTCCACCAGATCGAGCGAGGTGGTGACCATGGCATCGTCCATGACGACGGTGGATGTGGCCATCCTCTCGATGGGCCTTCCATCCATGGCCTCCGTGAACGCCTTCCCAAGGGTGATCGCGACATCCTCGATGATGTGGTGGTCGTTGTCCCCGTGGGCCTTGAGGACCAGGTCGAACGAGGCGTACCTTGCCAATGTCTCGACCATGTGCTTCAGGAACTGGATGTCGCATTCGACATCGAACTTCCCCGTGCCGTCTATGTCCAAATCCACGGAAATCTGCGTCTCCCTGGTCTTGCGCTCAACTTTAGCTGCCCTTCCGGTCATTGATACCGGAGGTCCGTTAGAACTGTGATGTAATAAAAGGTTCGGGAGACTCAGGCCTCGCCCTCGACGACCTCGTCATCCTCATCGAAGGAAACGATGCACAGCCTTGGGCACTCCAGACACTGTCCGAGATCTCCGCTGTAGCCCTCGAACACGTACAGTGCCCTGAGCAGACCGCTGTCCTTGACGAAACCGCAGATCCTGCAGAGTGCCTCGGTGACATCCTCTCCGGCCGCTACGGCATCGGCCGCTTCTGCGATCATGCCGTAGAAATCATCGCGGTAGGCGCTCTTGTCGATGAGATTGTTTCCTCCCCTGAGACCCTTCAGGTACTGGGAGACCGCAGCGCTGGTGACACCGAACAGATGGGCCACCTGGACCTGTGTCATCCCGTGTCTCTTGACAAGTTCCTTTGCAAGGGATCCGCGGGCCGTCGGAAGTATGTGCGTGACGATCAGTTCACAGGGCAGTTTCATCGGCACTCCCATCTGAACGGCGTTTATAAAAACTTCGCATCAACAACCGTTAAGCCTGCCACGGGGTGTCCCATTCCCAGGGGGAGATGACGTTGGTGTACATGGCGAGACCTACCACCGCACCCTCGGCTCCGGCATCCGCGAGTATCTCCGCATCACGCCTGGAGGTGACACCTCCGGACGCTATGACCTTGGCGGGGCAGCGCGAGATGAAATCCCTCGCCTGCGCCTCGTCGATACCCTTCCTCTGGCCCTCCACGTCGACGTTGGTGTTCAGGACCGCTGCGAGCGGCATGTCGCGGATCCTCTCGAACATCTCATCCACGGAGAGTGCCGCGGACTCCTGCCACCCCTTGATGGCGATGAGACCACCCTTGGTGTCCATTGACAGGACTATGTGACCGGGATGCCTGTCGGCCATCTCCTCGAGCCATTCGGGCTCCTTGACCGCTTTTGTTCCAACGACGACCCTGTCCGCACCGGCGGAGATGAGGTCGTCGATGGTCTCGGAATCCCTTATCCCCCCTCCGACCTCGGCGGGGACGTCGTACTCCTGTATGATCCTCTTGAAGACGGGGATGTTGTTCTCCTTCCCGAACGCGCCGTCCAGATCGACCAGGTGGAGATAGGGTGCGCCCTTCTCGACCCACATGCCGGCCACCGCCAGGGGATCGGGCATGACGATCTGCTGGCTTCCGGGTACACCGCCAACCAGCTGCACGACCTGATGGTCCATGACATCGACCGCGGGGATCATCCTCATGCCAGATCCTCCGCGAACGAGATGAAGTTCTCCAGGAACCTCCTTCCGGACCTGCTGCTCTTCTCGGGGTGGAACTGGGTTCCATAGGCGTTGTACCTCCTGAAGAACGAGGGGAACGTGACGCCCTCGTACTCTGTGGTACCGACGGTCACAGAGGGGTCCATGGGATTGCCGTAGTATGAATGGACGAAGTAGAAGTTGCGGTCGGAGACGCCGTCCATCAGGGGATCGTCGCTGTCGACCTGGTTCCAGCCCATGTGGGGGACCATCCTGCAGGGGAGCTTCTCCACCCTTCCGTCGTAGATGCCGAGACCGGGTGATGTTCCCTCGTCGCTGCCCTCGAACATGATCTGCATACCGATGCAGATACCGAGGGTGGGGACTCCGGAGGAGATCCTCTCGCGTATCATGTCCCTGTAGGGCAGGAGACGCTCCATCGATTTGTTGAAGGCACCCACACCGGGGAAAACGATGCACTCGGCGTCCGCCAGCTTCGACATGTCGGTGATGACCTCGACCTCGGCACCGCACATCTCCAGGGACCTGCGGATCGAATAGAGGTTCCCGACACCGTAGTCGGTGATGGTGACCTTCAGCGACATCCGGAGATCACCTCTTCGGCCTTTTCCAGCAGGATCGCGTTGAGCTCCGCGGTTCCGACAGTGGTCCTGACACAGTTCTCGGTCCTGCGCTTGGCGCCGAAGTCGCGGATGAGCACTCCGCGCTCCTTGAGTCCCTGCACGAGCACCTTGTGGTCGATCGGTGCCCTGGCGAGGATGAAGTTGGAATCCGAGGGGAACGTCTCGAATCCGAGCTTCCTGAGGCCGGCATCCAGCTTGGGCCTCTGCTCCCTGACCATCTCCACGCCCCTCTTAATGAATTCCTGGTCCTTGACGGCGGCGATGGCGGCACCCTCGCTCACCATGTTAAGGGAGTAAGGGATCTTCACGCGCATCATCATGTCGGCGAGCTTCTTGTTGGCCGCAGCGTATCCCACACGGAGAGCGGCCATAGCGTAGGCCTTGGAGAATGTCCTGAGGACCACGAGGTTGTCGAACTCGTCGACCCTGCGGATCATGGCATCATCGGCGTACTCGGCATATGCCTCGTCGACGACCACGATTCCGTTGAACTTGGAGAGTATCTCCTCGATGTCCTTCTGCCTGAAGCAGTTACCCGTGGGGTTGTTGGGTGACGGCATGATGGCCACCTTCGCATCCTGCTTCACGATCTCGTCCACGTCGAGCTGGAAGTCCTCGGTCAGATCGACCTCGTGGGCCTTCCCGCCGTTCATCTGGACGAAGTAGTCGTAGAGTGTGTAGGAGGGCACGGGGACAACGCTGTTGTCGCCCCAGTTGGTGAAGGTCTTGAACGTGACGTCGAGCATCTCGTCGGACCCGTTCCCGGCGATGAAGTTGTCCTTGTCCAGGCCGTACAGCTCGCCCAGGGCCTCCCTGAGGCCGTTGGAATAGGTGTTGGGGTATCCGTTGAGGTCCCAGCTGCTCTCCGCCAGGTACTTGGCGGCGGCGGGGTTGGATCCGAGGACGTTGGTGTTGGTGTCCAGCCTGATCTCACCGTTGAGCTTCGGGTTGTAGTAGACCTCGAAGTCCCTGGTGGTCTCCCTCATTATGTCCTTGGTGATGTCCATTCACTCCACCAGCCTCTCGATGGGCGTGGTCAGGATGCCCTTGGCGCCCAGCTTCTTCAGCTCCGAGATGGTGTGGAACACCTTGTCGGTGTCGATGACCGCGTGGACGGCCACGAACTTATCGTCTCCCGCGATCTCGAGGACGGTGGGTCCGCCGATACCGGGGATGATCTTCTCCACGTCGGTGAGCCTGTCCTTGGGGATGTCCGCCATGAGGTACTTCTTGTCCTCTGCGACGATGACGCTCTCGATGGAATCCACGAGCTCCTCGATCTCGGGCCTGTACTTGGACAGGGCGCTCTCTGATGTGATGACAGCTGCCTGGGACTCGACGATGGTGCCGACCTCCCTGAGCCTGTTCATCCTGAGGGTGGAACCTGTGGACACCAGGTCCACGATGTAGTCGGAGATGCCGAGATAGGGCATGATCTCCGCGGCTCCGGTGACGACTATGACGCTCACATGCTTCCCGAGGGACTCGAAGTACCTCTTGGTGAGGTTCGGGAACGATGTGGCGATCCTGCTGCCGTCCTTTATCTGTGATACGTCGGTGATACCCGACTCCTCCGGTGCCGCGACCGCGAGGTGGCAGTATCCGAAACGCAGGTTGAGAACATTCTTGAGATCGTGGCCCGACTCGGCGAGCTCGTCCAATCCAGTGATACCAGCATCGATCGCCCCGGCCGCTATGAACTCGGGGATGTCCTGCGCACGTACGAACATGACCTCGATGTCCTGGTTCCTGATCTTGACATACAGCTTCCTGCCGATGTCCTCGCCCAGGTCCAGACCAGCCTTGGTCAGGAGTTCGATGGTCCTCTCGTTAAGCCTACCTTTGTTCGGAACACCCAGTTTAAGTGTCATTTGAGTCCTCGCTATCTTCGTATTAAAGAGGACTAGATAAGGTTTGTCTGGAGCAGAAGGGACGGTGTTCAGGCCTCTTCAGTGACCAGGTTCAGCCCTATGATGCCGCCTATGACCATGGCAAGGAAGATGTATCCCAGGAACGAGAGGCTTTCGCCGAAGAGGACGATGCCTGATATCACCGACATCACCGCGCCGATCCCCACCCACACCGCATAGGACGGACCTACAGGCAGACCTCTCTTGAGACCCATGTTCAGGAGTGCCACACTGACGAAAAGGAAGATTATCGTCAGGGCTGTGAAGAGTGGATCGGTGAATCCGTCGGACATCTTCATGAAGACGGCCCATACCATCTCCACCATACCACCCACCAGGATGAAAAGCCAGGCACGGCTCATGCGTGCACCCCCGACGTGAGCTGGAGTCCCACGACCCCGGCTATGATCATGAACACCAGGAGCACCTTGACACGGTCGATGCGCTCCTTGTAGAGAACCATCCCGACGATGAGGGTGAACACAGCACCTATCCCGGTCCATATGGAGTAGGCGATACCCACATTCATCGTCTTCATGGCGAAGGACATGCACATGGGACTGAGGATCATGAAAACAACGGCGAAGACTCCCCAGATGAGGTTCCTGGTATCGTTGTACTTCTTGAGTCCGATCACCCAAACAGGTTCCAGCAAACCGCCTATTATGACCCACAACAACGCCGTGTCCATGGATTCCTTGACATGGAACGGATATTTGCTTCTTTGGAGATGATAACGGGACTGAAACTTCCTCCGGTTCCTGTCCCGCTTTATCTACCAGACATCGTCTTCCACTAGCCATGGAACTGGAATGGATCCTGGAGGGACTCAGGAAGGAGAAGGGGGTCGTCAAGGCCGAGGTCATGCCCGATGAACTCTGTCAGTCCATAGCGGAGGAGGAATCCACCGTGACCGCCGCCGGAGGTTCGATGGGGGTCAGGAACCTGGGACTCGAGGATTTCATGAGGAGGAACACCCACATAGTGGCATTCGTCCGTCCGGGATTCGAGAACCCCTCAGGGACATCCATGAGGATGGTCGACGAGGCGGGGAATGTCATCGGACATGACATCGCAATCAGGGATGCTGTGAAGTACATGGGAAGGCCGGAGGTCACTTTCCTCTCGGACGACTTCATAATGTACAACGATGTCCAAGTCATAGGGTCGACATCCATGGAGATGCTCGGTCTGACCTATCGCGGGAAAGATGATTGGATTCCGGAATCCGCCGACCCTGTCATATGGTTCTCATCCACGACCAGTTCTATGATGATACACAGGCACTTCGACCAGCCCGTTGACGACCTCGCCACGGCGATGATAGGTCTGAACCTGTGAGGTGGACAAAATGATCATCCAATATTGGTCCGATTTCTCATGCCCCTTCTGCTACATAGCGGAGGCGAGACTGATGAAGGCCCTGGACAACCTGGGAATAACC
>JBJEIK010000239.1:0-6724 GCA_051876975.1 Candidatus Methanomethylophilaceae archaeon | reverse complement strand
GTACACGGTCGCGTGGATGAACGTACACATGCCAGATGCCACCTGCCAGTCACAGCCATTATAGCATTGACCACCATACGGGAGCCCCGGTGAGAATAATGGAGGCACACAAGGACATTTCGGAAATGAGTTTCGAGGAGTTCTTCTCCGAGCCCAAGACAAAGGCGGAGAGGAAGGATTCGGCGAAGGCCGTGCCTCCCAACGAGTCCCGCAGGACTGCGGAGTCGGCAGGTTCCAGACAGGGATTCGCGGGAGCAGGCCCAAAGGTCAACTACACCGCAGGCCGCTTCCAGCTGTACGTCCCCCGCTACACCGGGCTGGACACCGACAGGTTCGATGCCGCCATCGACTGTCTCCAGGGGGTCATCCCCATGGGACGTCTGGAGTCGGTGAGGCAGAAAGGTGGGAGGACCACCCGTCCCAACACCCTGGACCTCACATCCGTCGGGGTGTCCCCGATGGAGCATTTCAAACTCACGATCGACGGGGAGACCGTCTTCGAGAACAGGCCCCGCCAGGTGCTGTTCTTCAACAACATCGGTCTTCCCATGAACAAACCGGTGGGTGATGTCTATGCGATACACCTCCCGTCCGTGTCCCTCAGGCTCGTCAGGGCGGAGGTCATGGAGGATACCGTCAAGGACGGTCTGGCCATCACCCGCCTCGACGTCTCCGTCGCCGGAGGGGTATGGGTGGACGATTCCGTTCCCGAGGCTCCCGTTCAGGCGG
This sequence comes from Candidatus Methanomethylophilaceae archaeon, assembly GCA_051876975.1. Taxonomy (GTDB): domain Archaea; phylum Thermoplasmatota; class Thermoplasmata; order Methanomassiliicoccales; family Methanomethylophilaceae; genus Methanoprimaticola. Next base: position 5,995 of record JBJEIK010000239.1, on the reverse strand, counting down.
AGGAGGCCCCCGTCGAGGAGCCGAAGCCCGTCAAGGCGAAGAAGGCGCCTGTGAAGAGGGTGCGTGTGAAGGGGTCCTTCACGGTGGCCCCCGGTTCAAGGGATGCGGAGGTACTGTACGGCGGCGATGAGCTGCAGCTCTATCCCGCGACAGTGAACGTCCGCCCCACGGTGGAGGGATGCGATGCATCCGAGTGCACGCTTTCGCTCCGCTCCGAGTCCGGGGACATCATCGCGGGCCCCGTGCAGGCGGCCCCGTCCGTCGACCTCGACGCAGAGGGGGCATTCGGTCCCGCGACAGTCGTCCTGGAGAGGGAGGGGAAGGCCCTTGCGGAGTCCAAGGTCTTCCTGATCCCCGGATTCGAGTGCTCCTACGAGGGCAAGGGCGATATCGTCGACGACCCTGTGGTGGAGTTCTCCTTCGCCGGCATCTCCGGAACCAGGAACATGTACGACGATGATGCCTACGGCCCCTTCGAACACGAAGGTGTCACATTCTACATCCGCTGGGCCGTTCCGGCCGTTACATACGATCTTGGGAACGGTCCCGTGAGGTATGCACCCGTGGATGTGGACATCGCCGACCTGAAGGCGGACCGCATGAGGATCACCGTGAAGGGTGCCAGGAAGAAGTCCCTGTTCTTCGGCGGGGAGAAGGGGAAGAAGACGGACGTCACCCCCGAATGGGATGGGGAGTACTACGATGTGGAACTCGAACCCATACGCGAGGAGGTCTACTCCCATCCCTCGTCCACCTACTGCTTCTACATAACCGTCAACTCGTTCCCCAACCGCAGGTTCATGAGGATCGTCAATCCGGTCAGACTCAAGGCCAGGTTCGAGGACGGCTGTGTCGTGGCCGATGTGGACGCCTCCGCACCCGAATGCGTCTGCCGCCTGCACTGTTTCAACGGTGTGCAGAGGGATGTCCCCCTTGTGTCAGGTGAGAACCGCGTGCCCGTGGATGGGGACGTCATCGAGGCCGAGGTCCTGGAGATGGACGGTCAGAAGGTCCGTCTCTCCGTTCCGGTGTCCGTCCGTAACCTGCCCTTCCTCCAGAAGGACGCGATGGGCGATCTCTGGCTCTACGTGTCGAGGTCGAAGCGCATCCCGCTTCCGGCAGGACTCATCGTGGATGGCAAACCCGTAAACGATGCCATAAAGGCCTGGCACGAGAGGATCGTCAGGATGAACCCCGAGCTGAGGAACGTGACCCTGGCGATGATGCAGAGGGCATTCTCAGACTACGGTGAGTGACATGGTCACACCCTTCTCCAAACGTGTCGGGGACACGATGGACTCGTTCATCATGAGCCTCGTGGATGTGGCTGCGCGTCCCGGAATGATCTCGTTCGCCACAGGTCTTCCCGACAACTCCCTCTTCGACACAGATGGCCTTCAGCGCGCGGTGACGGAGATCCTCTCCGAGGACCCTTACGGTCCCCTCCAGTACGATTCCGCCGCAGGATACATCCCTCTGAGGGAGCGCATCGCACGCCGTTGCAGGGACAGGCTCGGATTCGATGTGGGTTATGAGGACGTGTTCATGACCAACGGTTCCCAGGAGTGCTTCGACCAGCTGGGGAAGATGTTCCTGGACCGCGGGGACAGGATGGTCGTCGAGAACCCGGGGTACCTCGGTGCCATACAGTCGTTCTCCGCATACGGCCCCGAGTTCATCGGTGTGGACATGACCCCTGAAGGCGTCGACACCAGGCAGTTGACCGCCGCATTGGAGGAGGGTCCGAAGCTCTTCTACTCGATCCCCAACCATCAGAATCCATCCGGGACCAGTTACTCGGAGGATGTGAGGCGTAGGGTGACGGATGCCATACGCGGGTCCGGCTGTTTGCTCATCGAGGATGACGCATACGGTGAGCTGGGTTACGACGGTCGCGTGGGGAGGACCATGAAGTCCATTCTCCCCGATGAGACGGTCATGTGCGGTTCATTCTCCAAGACCATCTCTCCCGGCATGAGGGTCGGATGGATGATCGTCCCGGAGTGGATGAGGGAGGCCGCCGGGAAGAGCGTGGAGTCATCCTTCCTGCAGTCCAACACGTTCTGTCAGAAGGTCATGGACCGTTTCATGGAGGACAACGACTACGACAGGTATCTGGAAGGTCTCCGCAGGGGATACAGGGAGAAGAAGCGCATCTTCATGGACGCACTGCAGGACAACCTCCCGTCGACCATGAGGTGGAACGATCCGGACGGAGGGATGTTCGTCTGGCTCAGGACACCCGACGGAACCGATTCCACGGAGCTGTTCGAACTCCTCATAGAGAGGGGACTGGTCGTAATGCCCGGCAAACCCTTCCACACCAGGGGCGGGGCCAATGCGCTCAGGCTCAACTTCGCGACCCCGTCGGAGGACCAGATCGCCGACGGGGCGGCCATCCTGGGGCGTGCGTGCAGGGATCTGTTCCCCGAATGACGCGCGTGTTCATTTTATATCCGATGTGGCGAAGTTTTTAATATGATGTAGAGCTAGCCACCTCAGCATTAATGGCTTGATAGTAGGTCAAGTCACGATTTCACAATCGCAAGATATCCAAAAATCGAGGTGAAAAATTGGGAAATGGTCTTTACACCGCAAGGAAAATGAAAGAGGACCGTCAGAAGTTCCGCTGGCTTGACAGGGGATACAAGAAGAGGGTTCTGAAGCTCAGGGAGAAGTCCGATCCTCTCGAGGGATCCGCACAGGCACGCGGAATCGTCCTGGAGAAAGTCGGAATCGAGGCAAAACAGCCCAACTCCGCTATCAGGAAATGCGTCAAGATCCAGCTCATCAAGAACGGACGTCAGATCACCGCATTCGCCGTCGGAGACGGAGCCATCAACTTCATCGACGAGCACGACGAGGTCATGGTCGAGGGAATCGGTGGAAGGATGGGAAGGTCCTACGGAGATATCCCCGGAGTCCGTTACAAGGTCATCAAGGTCAACAACGTCTCTCTGAACGAAATGGTCAGGGGAAGGACCGACAAACCCGTGAGATGATTCAAATGGCAGACGAGATTGTTGCACAGAAAGCACTCATCTTCGGTAAATACGACACTACCGAAGTCGTCGTCAACGACGGCGGACTCGCAAAATACATCGACCTGACCCCCACCAACGTCCCCCACTCCGGTGGAAAGCACGCCAACAGGTGGTTCGGCAAGTCCAACCTGAGCATCGTCGAGAGGCTCATCAACAACATCATGAGGACCGAGAAGTACACCGGAAAGAAGATGAAGGCGTACAAGGCGGTCTCAGATGCATTCGACATCATCGCAGCCAAGACGAAGAAGAACCCCGTGCAGGTCCTCGTCGAGGGACTCGAGAACGCAGCCCCCCGTGAGGAGGTCACAAGGCTCCAGTTCGGAGGAATCTCCGTTCCCAAAGCCGTCGATATCTCCCCCCAGAGGAGGCTCGACATCGCCCTCCGCAACCTGAGCACCGGTGTCGTCCAGGCATCCACCAAGAACAAGAAGGCAATCCACGAGTGTCTGGCCGACGAGATCATGCTCGCAGCCAAAGGTGACATGACCTCCTACTCCGTCGCAAAGAAGGAAGAGGTCGAGAGGGTCGCCCAGTCCGCCAGATGATCCTATTAAGACAGGTGTGTGAACATGGGACGCAGAGAGGACAACGCGAAGAAAGCAGTCGAGCTGATGAAGGACCAGAAACTCATCAGGAACCTCGGAACCGCAGCACATATCGACCACGGAAAGACCACCTTCTCCGACAACCTGATCGCAGGAGCCGGAATGATGTCTTCCGAGACCGCCGGAGAGCAGCGTCTGCTCGACTACGACGAGCAGGAGGCCGCAAGGGGAATCACAATCAACGCCGCATCCGCAGCGATGGTCGTTCCCTACAAGGAGCCCGGATCCAACAAGCTGGACCACTACCTGGTCAACCTCATCGACACCCCCGGACACGTCGACTTCGGTGGAGACGTCACCAGGGCTATGAGGGCACTGGATGGAGTTTACATCCTGTGCTGTGCGGTCGAGGGAATCATGCCCCAGACCGAGACAGTCATCAGGCAGGCACTCAAGGAGAGGGTCAGGCCCATGCTGTTCATCAACAAGGTCGACAGGGCCATCGTCGAGCAGCAGCTCACCCCCCAGATGATGATCGAGAAGTTCTCCAAGATCATCACCGAGTTCAACCAGAAGATCATGGACATCCTGCCCGCGCCCCTCAACAAGCAGTGGCAGGTCAGCCTCCAGGATGGAACCGTCGCACTCGGATCCGCTTACAACAACTGGGCTGTCTCCATCCCCTACCTCCAGAGGCCCGAGCTGAAGAAGATGGGAATGAACCTCACCAAGGTCTTCGAGTACTGCGGAAGGGAGGGCGGACAGGCCGAGCTCGCCAAGCTGATTCCCCTCGCAGACGTCGCACTGGAGATGGCGATCAACCACATCCAGAACCCCGTCGATTCCCAGAAGATCCGTATCCCCACCATCTGGAAGGGAGATCTGGATTCCCCCATCGGAAAGAACATGCTGAACTGCGACCCCAACGGAGAGGTCGCCATGATGGTCACCAAGATCATCATGGACAAGCAGGCCGGAGAGATCGCCATCGGAAGGCTGTTCTCCGGAACCGTCAGGAAGGGACAGACCCTCTACATCTCCGGTGTCTCCGCACCCCAGCGTGTCCAGACCGTCGCCCTGATGGTCGGAGCCGACAGGACCCCCATCGAGGAGTGTAAGGCCGGAAACATCGTCGCACTCACCGGACTCAAGGATGCCATCGCAGGAAGCACCGTGTCCTCCGTCAAGGACATGGAGCCCTTCGAGAAGATGACCCACTACTCCGAGCCCGTCATCACCAAGGCCATCGAGGCCAAGAACATGGCAGACCTGCCCAAGCTGGTCGAGGTCCTCAGGACCATCGCCAAGGCGGACCCCTCTCTGAACATCGAGATCAACAACGAGACCGGAGAGCACCTCATGTCCGGAATGGGAGAGCTGCACCTGGAGATCACCGAGTACAGGATCAAGAACGAGCAGGGTGTCGACATCGTCGCATCCGCACCCATCGTCGTGTACCAGGAGTCCGTCAAGGGAAGCAACCCCTCCGAGTTCGAGGGTAAGTCACCCAACAAGCACAACAAGTTCTACTTCATCGTCAGTCCTCTGGAGGAGTCCATCAAGGATGCCATCCGCAAGGGAGAGATCGACGTCGAGTCCAAGATCAAGGACCCCAAGGCCCTCGCCAAACAGCTGATGGACTTGGGAATGAGCGATGTCGAGGCAAAGGGAGTCGTCGCATTCAAGAACAACAATGTCCTGATCGACTGCACCAAGGGAATCCAGTACCTCCACGAGACCATGGAGCTCGTGAAGCAGTCCTTCGAGGAGGCCATGATGAGGGGACCTCTCGCCAACGAGAAGATCGCCGGAGTCAAGGTCTGTCTCATGGATGCGAAACTGCACGAGGATACCATCCACAGGGGACCCGCACAGATCATCCCCGCAGTCAGGGACGGTATCTATGGAGCCATGTGCCAGGCAGGAAGGATCCTCCTCGAGCCCATGCAGAAGCTGTTCATCAGTGTTCCCCCCGACTACATGGGAGGAGCCGTCAACCTGATCAACCAGCGCCGCGGAACCATCCTCGAGATGGGACAGGAGGGTGCTGATTCTACCGTCACCGCAGAGGTGCCCGTTGCGGACATGTTCGGATTCTCCTCCGATGTCCGTGGATCCACCCAGGGACGTGCCATCTGGTCCATCGAGAACGCAGGATTCAAGCAGCTCCTGCCCGATCTCCAGAAGAAGGTCGTCACAGAGATCAGGACCCGTAAGGGACTCAACCCCGAGCCTTACGACGACAAGTACTACGCCGGCCTGTAAACCTTATATATCAAACCCCTTTACTGAAATCATAATAACGTTCCTTAGGAGGAAGAAAAATGGCAGAGAAAGAACACATGAATCTGGTCATCATCGGACACGTCGACCACGGAAAATCCACCCTCACCGGAAGGATCC
>JBJEIK010000238.1:0-6883 GCA_051876975.1 Candidatus Methanomethylophilaceae archaeon | reverse complement strand
TTCGGCTTAGAATCCGGTGGTTTGCTAGGGGACCTTATGGACTACGTTTATAAATATGGAGATTTTTGGGCCTGTGGGCCAACGTTTTGAAAGAAATAAAAGATGGCGCCGCCGCACGGATTTGAACCGAGGACCTTGTGATTAACAGTCACACGCTCTACCTACTGAGCTACAGCGGCTTGTTGTGAATGGGCGATTGATGGACTAATATTAAAAACTTTCTATCGAGTCGTTCTCAATCGAGTGTTGCCTTGAGTGATTCCACTCTAGAATAGAGGCTGTTCACGTATTCCCTGGTGGATTCCATGAACTCATCGTACCTGTCGGTGACGACCGCTCCGTCGGGAGTCGCCATGATGATGCCCTCCTGCTCCAGGAGTTTCAGGGAGTATCTGATCCTGTGTTTGGGGATGCCGGTCATCTCGGATAGCCTGATGAGTCCGATGGGTTGGTTCCCGTGGACGGTCCTGAGGATACTGATATGGCGTTCGAGGAGCTCGAATTCCTCATCTATCGACCCCATGGGCCCCTTTCCATTGTTCAGTTCGAATCCTCCAGGTAATGCATGAAACCTTTCACCTTGAAAAAGTGGGGAAAGCGGTTGGGTGAGGCCAATCAGAAGGCACGGATCAGCGTCCGTACCATTTCTGCTTGCCCCACCTGTTGTAGTTCGACCACCATGTCTGGACAAGGGAACCACAGCAGTCCAGCGCCTTCTGCTCCGCATCGGGACCCTTGAAGGTCTTGTAGCAGTTGAGGCACTGAGACCTAAGCTCAGGCTGCTTTTCGGCTTTCATTGGACTCCCTATCGGGTGAGGTGTTATTAAACCTACTGGACTCGGATAGTACGATATCAGTGTCCGGGCATTCCCACGGCAGGTTCGTGGTCGACGGTACATGTCCGACCTCAGACACCGTCTTCGGAGCCGGGTGACCTCTGAAAAGCGATCGTCACGCGTCCGATCCATCTGGCTATCGGCCTGGGAGAAGTCCCGAATACAACTAGGTTATAAATATTTTCAAACGCATGAAGTAGGCTCATGAATAGAATAAAGGTCATCAACGAACCGTCCGAGCTGGTTCCCATGCTCAGGTCCGTCGATTCACCCATCAAAAGAGATGTTCTGAAGGAGGTGACATTGGAGTGGAGGACGGCCGACGAGATCGAGCAGAAGTTCGGTCCCGACGGAAGGGATGCGATCATCTTCTTCGAGAAGATGAAACTCGTGGAGACCCGCTGGCTCTCCAAGAACGGAGGATATCCCGAGAAGTCCTACCACACCTACTACACATCGTTCAGCATCAATGCCCAGTGGCCCGTCTATGAGATCAGCGATGTCCTCACTGCGGCCATGATGAGCGACGATGAGTACGCCCAGATCGAAGAGAAGATCCTCGCCGAGGTCGGTAAGGACGGAAGGTTCTCCGGAGATATCGCAGAGGCCCTCGGGCTCTCCTCGACCATGCTCAAGAGCCTCGTCCGCAGGTCCGTCAAGATGGACTACCGCGGCCACAGGATCGAGCCCATCCGCGAAGAGTAACCGAAATGTCCGAAATCTGGATCATGAGGATAGGCCACCGTCCCGAGAGGGACAAGCGTGTCACCACGCATGTGGCGCTCTCCTCCAGGGCCCTTGGAGCCAAAGGTATCTATGTCGACACCTACGACGAGGTCTTGGAGGGAAACATCCGCAGTGTGGTCGAACGCTTCGGCGGAGATTACACGATCAAAACGGGTGTCAGCTGGAAGGAGGCGGTGAAGGACTTCAAGGGAAAGGTCGTCCACCTGACTATGTACGGCCAGGCAGTGACCGATGCTCTCCCGAAGATCCCCCGTGACGAGGACATAATGATCATCGTGGGAGCCGAGAAGGTCCCCGCGGAGGTCTACCAGAGGGCAGATTTCAATGTCTCCGTCGGCAATCAGCCCCACTCCGAGATCGCCGCCCTGGCGATATTCCTCGACCGTTTCACCGAGGGAAAGGCTCTGTACTCCGACCGTCATGGGAAACTGACCGTGGTCCCCAACGAGAGGGGGAAGACAGTTGTCGAGAATCCCGAGTGACCGCAAGTGTGTCGAGTTCCTGATCGATGCGGGATGCAAGAAGCGTGTCGTCATCCACTGTGCGACCGTTCGTGCCGTGGCGGATGAGATGACCTCCCGCATCTCCGGTGTCGACAGGGACCTCGTCACCGCTGGTGCACTGCTCCACGACATAGGCCGTTCGGTGGACCATTCGATCCTCCACGCCTACTATGGGGCGGAGATCGCCGAGCGTCTGGGACTTCCGAGCTCCCTCGTGAACATCATCCTGAAGCACACAGGTGCCGGTCTAGACGAACAGGATGTCGAGGAGATGGGTCTGCCCCAGGCGGACTACATGCCCCGCACCCTCGAGGAGAAGATCGTCGCCCACGCGGACAACCTCGTCAGCGACAACAGGGTCGTCACGCACGAGCATTCGGTCTCCAAACTGGTCTCCAAGGGTGCGTTCCGCGGTGCCGACAGGGTGGAGCTCCTCCACATGGAGCTCTCGGACCTGTACGGCGAGGACCTGGATGTCATCCCCGAGAGGATCGGAGAGTATCCCGAGCTGAAGATCGTGGACGAGTACGACCTCCAGTGAGGTCACCCGTCTCAAACCAATTCCCCCTTCCCGGGGAGTTCCATCTTTATCCACGTATAATCCGAAGGACCCGCATAGCACCTTTTAAGGACGTGACCCGTATCTACCGTTCAGTGAACTGATATGGTTACAGAGCTCAATGAGTCCAACTTCGACAGCTTCGTAGAGTCCAACAAGATCGCCATCATCGACTGCTGGGCACCCTGGTGCGGCCCCTGCAGGAGGATGGGCCCCATCGTCGAGGAGCTCTCCGGCGACCTCGCCGGAAAGGCCGGTGTCGCAAAGCTCAACACCGATGAGAACCAGGGAATCGCCATCAGGTTCAACATCAACGCGATCCCCACACTCCTCGTGTTCAAGGACCAGGTCCTCGTGGACTCCCTCGTGGGACTCAGACCCAAGGAAGACATCATCGAGTACGTCAACAGGTTGTAAGATGGAAGTCGACGTCCTCATCATCGGGTGCGGTCCCGCAGGTCTGCAGGCCGCCATACATGCCTCCCGCAGGAAATGCTCAGTCCTGGTCGTCGGCAAGGAACGCAACAGTTCCATCGCCGGGACGCACCTGGACAACTACTTCGGCACCGGTGTGACCGAGGGGAACACCATCCTGGAGGAGGGCAGACGCCAGGCGGAGGCCACGGGCGCCGTGTTCCGCGAGGAGAACGTCATCTCATCGGCCGCCGTCGACGGCGGCTTCTCATTCAAACTCGAAAGCGGGGAGGAGGTCGTCTCCAGGTCGGTGGTCATCGCCACCGGCGTCTCCCGCACCAAACTCGGCATCCCCGGCGAGAGGGAGCTCTACGGCAAGGGCGTGAGCTACTGCGCCATATGCGACTGCAACTTCTACAGGGGACGCAGGGTCGTCATCGTCGGTAACGAGTCCGAGGCCGCGGTATCCGCGGAGATGATGACCAACTACGCATCCGAGACCTCGTGGGTCGCATGGGACATCACCGCCAACGATTCCCTGGTGGAGCGTGCCAAGGCGGCCGGCGTCACCATGTATCCGTTCAGACCCGACCGTGTGGAGGGTGACGGCAAGGTGGAGCGCCTCGTCCTTAAGGACGGGACCGTGATCCCCACCGACGGTGTGTTCATCGAACTCGGTGCCAAATCCGCAGCGGACATCGCCATGGACCTGGGGGTCATGCCCGAGATGGACGATTCCATCAAGGTGGGCAGGGACTGTTCGACCGAGGTCCCCGGCGTATACGCCTGCGGTGACGTCACCGGCAAGCCGTGGCAGGTGGCCAAGGCCGTCGGAGAGGGCTGCATCGCTGGATTGAGCGCCGCGGAGCATGCGGGGTGCGGACAATGACAGTCTCCGACCTCATCTCCGGAATGCTCAGGGAGGACGGAGGATTCCAGAAGGCCTTCCGCAGCATCCTGGACGACGAGCTCGGCATGTCCCTGAACGAGTTCTGCCAGCTCTCCGGGATTTCACAGAGCACCATGTACAAGATCCTGGAGGACAAGAGGGAGCCCAATCTGCGCACGGTCCGTCAGGTGATCAAGGCCCTGAAGATCCTCATGGAGGCCGACGACTCCCACTTCATCGCCGTCATCGCATCCACCACCGTGGTGGAGAACCTTCCCCGCACCATCGAGATGGAGGGAGGTGTGGTGATCAACGTCCGTGAGTACCCCGTGTCCACCGTGGAGGATGCCATAATCGCCGCGGTCCGTGCGGAGAGGGATGGGGCGTTGGGCGTCGTATGCGCACCGATCGTCGCCCCCACCATCGAGAAGATCCTCGCCATACCCGTCTCCCGTGTCATCCCAACATCGAGCGTGATGCTCGCCATAGACCGTCTCAGGGATTTCATCTGAGGGCCGTTTTAAGCATATAACGGTGTTTAGTTAACCCCCGACCTAAACAATTTTAATATCCCGTCGGTATAATCCGAAGCCTGGGGAGATTGAACTGTTCGAACTTCAGGTCGTCAGCAACACGCCAATGACGGGCGTCACGGATGTGAACGTCGTCGCGGAGACGCTCCTGGTGCAGATCGGATACCTCCCGAAGGGATACGACCCCAAGACCGGGGCCGTGACGGTCCGTGACAGTGTTCCGTACCGTCTTTTCATGGATCACTTCATGGCATACCCTTCCAAGGCATGGGCCGTGGAGGAGTTGGCCGCGCTTCTCGGAACCACGAAGCCGACCATCTACAGACACATCAACAAGCTGAAGTCCATGGATCTCCTGGAGGCGATGGACGTGGAGTTCGACGGTCAGATGCGCAAGGGTTATCGCATCAGGTTCGGCGACCTTTCCAAGGCTTGGAGCTTCACCGAGGCCAACGTGACGATGGCCATGGAGAACTACCGCAAGACCGTGGTTCACTTCCAGGAACTCATGTCTGGTGACAAGCAATGAACATGGACTACATAATCACAGAGGGGTCGAAGTACAGGGTCAACCATGGTGACGAGGAGTTCACCGAGGGGGTGTTCAGGGGATTCTCCGTCATAGGGAACGACACCGCCATGGTGTTCGAGCTCGGAGACGGCACCCTGAGGTTCATCAACTCATCCCAGATCATCTTCCTCGACCTTTTGGAGTCCGCACCCGCGGAGGCTCCCAAGAAGTCCGAGCCCGGCAGCGTGTACTATGGATGAGCGCCTGGTATCGCTCTCACTCGAGCTCATAGATGCCGTGAAGACCGGACGCGTGCGCGACCGTGACGAGCTCCAGAACCTCAAGCTGAAGCTCTGCAAGAAGTACCGTCTCGACACCGTCCCGCCAAATTCCGACATCCTTGCGAACGTGGACCCTTCCGACGTGAAGGTCCTCACGCCATTCCTCATAAAGAAGCCGATGCGCACGATGAGCGGTGTCGCCGTCGTCGCTGTGATGACATCGCCCTTCGATTGTCCCCACGGGAAGTGTGCATACTGTCCCGGAGGGGTCCAGAACGGATCCCCGCAGTCCTACACCGGTAAGGAACCCGCAGCGAGGCGTGCCGGCAGGAACGAGTTCGATCCCTACAGGCAGGTCCTGGACCGTATAACACAGCTCACGGAGATCGGTCACAAGACGGACAAGATAGATCTGATCATCATGGGCGGAACGTTCACCTGCCGCGACCCTGAGTATCAGGAGTGGTTCGTCCGCAGATGCTTCGATGCCATGAACGGTTCCGAATCCCCCGACCTGGCCACAGCACATCTGGAGAACGAAACCTCCGCCCACAGGTGCGTCGGTCTCACGGTGGAGACCCGTCCCGATGTCTTCGACGATTCTCAGATCGAGAGGGCCCTCTCCCTGGGGGCAACCCGTGTCGAACTGGGTGTGCAGATCCTCGACGACGATGTCCTGAAAGGTGTCGACAGGGGTCACGGCACGGAGGAGGTCCGCAGGTGCACGAAGGCCTGCAAGGACCACGGCCTTAAGATATGTTACCACATCATGCCCGGTCTTCCCGGTTCCGATCCGGAGAATGACATGATGTGCTTCAGGAAGGTCTTCGACGATCCCGATTACCGTCCGGACATGCTGAAGTTCTACCCCACCCTCGTCGTGGAGGGTACGAAGGTCTACGACTGGTGGGCCGAGGGGAGGTTCACACCCCTGGATGTGGACACTGCGGTTCAGCTCCTCTCCGACATGAAGGAGACCGTTCCAGAGTACGTCCGCATACAGCGCATCCAGAGGGACATCCCCGTCCCGCAGATCACCGCGGGGATCCTCAAGAGCAACATCCGTCAGTTGGTGGCGGACAACATGGAGTCCCGTGGCCGCAGGTGCAAATGCATCCGCTGCAGGGAGGTCGGTCACACCGGCGCATCCCTCGACGATCCCGACAAGGTCGTCCTGAGGACCATGGAATACGAGGCCAGCGGCGGAACGGAGTACTTCCTATCATTCGAGTACGAGGATTCCCTGATCGGATACGTACGCGTGCGCATAGACTCCAATCCAGTGGCCACCATCAGGGAGCTGAAGGTCTTCGGGAAGATAGCCTCGATCGGTGACGACGGGGAGGATTGGCAGCATCGCGGATTCGGTCGCGAGTTGGTCGCGGAGGCCGAGAGGGTCGCCATCTCCAATGGAAAGACGGGGATCAGGGTTACCAGCGGTGTCGGTGTCAGGAAGTACTACGAATCCCTCGGATTCCGCAAGTCGCTCCCGTACATGCTCAAGGACCTGTCCTGATCATCCGTAGAAGGGCACGTTGTCCCATCCGCTGCGACGTTTGTTGATCTTCCTGGACATCCTCTCGTAGTCCTCGAACACCATGGGATCCACC